>JASICF010000014.1 GCA_030044775.1 Candidatus Sulfotelmatobacter sp.
CTATGAATCACGAAGAGCGACTGGTCGCTGATTTTCGCGGCACCGGCCTCACCGTCGGCCCGCATCCCATGGCGTATCGGCGCGAATGGCTTACAGCCATGGGCATTCGCCGCGCCATCGAACTTCGCAATATTCCCAACGGCAAGCGCTTGCGCATTGGAGGTTGCGTCATCACTCGCCAACGCCCCGGCACTGCCAAAGGTTTCGTTTTTCTCAGCCTGGAAGACGAAACGGGAGTCGCCAATGCAATCGTCACACCGGATCTGTTTCACCAGAACCGGCTGTTGCTCACCTCCGAGCGCTTTCTCGCCATCGAAGGCATTCTGCAGAATCAGGACAATGTAATTTCCGTCAAAGCTGAACGAGTACAGCCCCTGTTCGTCACCCAAGCCGAAACCAGTTCGCACGATTTTCGCTGACGATCGACGATCGAGGCGGGGAATAATGAAATTTGGAATGACTCTGACGGAAGAAACGGGAACAACAAGACGTTACTGCGGTGGATGATCCGGTGGCGGGGCCAGAGGCAGGCCGGCAGCGCCGCGCATAATATCGCGTTCTTCCGGCGAAAACATGCTCTTGAACCGCGGCGAGTCGATCACGCGCATGCGTTGGTCGTAAGGCATGGCGCTCAAATCACGCACCGCGGATCTCACCATGCGCTGCCGATCCGCAGGAAGCTGCCGCATACGGCCAAATACATCGCGGGCCTCGGCTTTTTGCCCGGGAGTCAAATGCTCCCAGGTTTCCATGCGGTTGATCACGCGCTGCTGCTGGTCGGGAGGCAAACTCGAGAAGCGCTCCAGCCGCTGCCGCAACATCTGCTGGCGCTCAGGAGGCAAGCGGCGAAAGCCGGGATCGTTCTGCAACATGCGCTCTCGATCGGCAGGCGAAAGCGACTGATAACGCCGCAGCCAATCTCCCGCGTGCCCCTGGTGAGGCCTCTGCATTTGTGCCGGGGGCCGTCCCTGCACGGGACGCAGGTTGCTGCGCTGCGCGGAGCAAGGGGCGAACAACACCAACACGATCGCGGCGCACAGTCCCGCCACCGCCCTCCATCCGTTCATTAACTTGCCCTGCCCCATCCCATTCGCCCTTTGCCGCGCCACAGCTCATGTCGATCCACTGCGAACCTAATTACGGATTTGCGCTGACGTTCTGCTGCACTTGCAAGTCATCCAGCAATTCGAAGTCAGAATACAAATCGTGATTCTTATCCAGCGCAGACAAGTCGCCCACCGCTGTTCCAGGCTCCGCCTGGGAGGAGACATCGTTGTCCGCCACTACATTATCCCCATGACGGTAAATTCCATCGCCGTTGCTGAAAACCATTCCCACCCCAATTGCCATCAGCACGGTCATGGCTGCCGCCAGCACAGGGCGCCGGAACCAACCCATCCATCCCGCTTGTGGCTTGGCGACCTCCTCGCGCAGCCGCGCCCGCAAACGCACATCAAAATAAGGCGAGGGCTCGGGAGCCTGCCACTCTTCCAATAGCGCCATGGTTTTGCGGAACTCTTCGAGTTTGCCCGAACACGCGCCGCAACCTGCCAGATGTCCTTTGATCTCCGGCGTCACTTTCGCCATGCCTGAGGCCAGATCCGGCATCATCTCGCGAATCTCTTCACACTTCATAACCATTCCCCTTGACATCTCTTCGCCACTGCCACTTCCCAAAACCAAAGCTTGCTAAATAAATTCTTTTAACTGTTCCCGCAAACTCTCGTACGCCCGAAACAACAATGACTTCGTTGCCGACTCGCTCAGTTTGAGCACTTCGGCGATCTGCTTATAATCCATCTGTTGGTACTTGTGCATGATGACGGCCAGCCTCTGCCGCTCAGGCAACGCTTCCACTTTGCCCCGGATCGCTGCCAACCGTTCGCGCCGCACCATGGATTCCTCTACTGTCATGGAGGCATCGCGCACATCCATCGTCGTGCCCGTCTCCTCATCCGGCTCATCCAGGCTGACCGTCACCTCCGGGCGTTCCTTGCGGGTATCGCGCGCATGGTTCACTGCCAGATTGGTCGCAATCCGGTACAGCCAGGTGGTGAACTTGGCGCTGGCCTCATACGTTTGGCGCGACCGGTAGACGCGGAGAAAAACCTCCTGCGCCAGGTCCTCGGCCACAGCCGAATTCCGTGCCATGCGGTACATAAAGCTCACGAGCGGCCGGCGATATTTTTGCACCAGATAGTCGAAGGCACTCTCGTCGCCCGCCTTGACGCGCAACATGACCTCGGCGTCGGTATAGGGTTCGGCACCGGCCAGTGCAGTTTGCAAAGCACCGGGACGCGACCCCAGAGATGCCATCAGAACGCTGCCGTCCATGGCGGCTGTGCTCACACCAGATTCAACCCCATCCAGAGCAGAAAGTTGCATATCTGCTAGCGGTGCAGAATCGGCAGAAGTCCCCGCGCCTGAATTAGATGCAATACTTGCCCGAGGCCGGGATGGGTTTGCCATGGCGGTTACTTTAGGAATGGGGCGTTCGGGCGGCCACAATCCAGTCCTTGCCTGCCCGCCGATAGGCTAACACGAACGGGTTCGAGCATAAAACCGCCTCTTTCTCTTTGTTTGAGCAGAGCTAGCGCGGCGCCCCAGCGCTGCGATTCTCACCTCCTGTCGCGCCGAGCGAAACCGGGACCATCCACGGGAGAGGCGGACACAGTCGAAGCGCTTAAGACTTTAGACTTAAATCTTGGTGGAGGACTTCCGGCGGATCAAAACCGACCCTGGGTCAAGCAAGTCAATGATTCCAAATAGCTTGCAGGCGAAATGTGGGAATCTCGCTCTCGGTCCCCCCACGCGCGATTCATACCTCGCAGGCTTTGTCCGTAATCTCCAGCCCGCGGTCGATGATGGCAAAGGCCTCGCGCAACTGCTGCTCGTTGATGCACAGCGGTGGATTCGTAAAGAACG
>JASICF010000164.1 GCA_030044775.1 Candidatus Sulfotelmatobacter sp.
AAGAGTGTTGAACATCTCCGCCTTGGACATTCCCGTCAACGCCAACTCCGTCGCCTTCAAAGTAAACGGCAGGTGTGTTTGCGCAGCCGGAGGATTGAGGCAGAGCGGCAATCGTTGATCGGGATTCAGAAACTCCGGGTCGTCGAATGGCGCCATCCACGAACGTTCCACCAGACACACGAAGCCGTTCTTGCCCTTGACTGCAGTTTCATAACCGTGATGCCCCAGCACCAAAATCTCTGCATCCCGCGAGATAGAATCCGGAGCTGCGCTCTTCGCCAGAGCTATTTCAGCGGCTCGATTTGCCATGAGGTACTGATCAAGGGGAGCCATGCTCTGGTAGGAGGCCTTGCTGTTCGCCGCCTGGGCTCTCAGGTCAGCGCCAACCGCAACGACCAGTGCGAGACCTCCGAATGCGATGGTCTTAGAAATTTTGTGCTTCATCGTTCGTCTCCTGTAAGCAGAAGGGAACATGGAAGAGTCGTGGCTCTTGAAACGCGGTGAAATGATCGCGACTCGGGCGAACCGACTTCGCTACATCTCACCGCCCTCCCTAGTTCTTGTGGGAATCGTCGGAGGAGCTATCCCCCTGCACCATAACGACCATCAACGTTTCCGGGCTTCCGGGATTTGTCAGATGAGGAACCATGGTGGGCGATACCGCGTCATATCCCACGTCTTTTGCGGTCTTGTAAGGCGCATAGAACATCAGGTGCGGGGGCACGAAACCGCTCTGCTTGGATTCGGAATCGTACACATAGTTTTCCTTCGATAGCATGTAAAGAAAACCCGGCCCCGGCACTTTGAAGCGGCCGTCCTTGTATCCTTTCGCGATGTCGTCCTTGATCTCCTGCTCGGACTTACCCTCTGCCCGTAGTTCTTCTCGGTGAATGTAAGCCAGCATAATAGTCCGGCTGCCCTCTGCATCGAAGCACGCCGGCGCCGACGAGGTTTGTGTCGTCCCACTAAAAGACCGAAAGATAAAACAACTGAAGCCGTTCGTCCCTTCGCGCGCCTTCTCGTAGCCTTTTGCTCCCACAATGTAAACCGACGCCTTGCTCGATACCTCGGCTGGCGCCGCGCTCAGAGCCAGTTCGATCTGCCGCTCTCGCGGTGTGGAAGCAGTCACTAAGTGCACGGTCGGGTCCTTGGAATTGTCTTCAGCCGCCGCGCTGCTGAACAGGACGGCGATCGACAGGAGAGCTGCAAACGTTGTTTTCTTCCATCCGGTAACCTTCATGTTCGTGTCCTTTGCTTTCTCACTCATTAGTATTGGCCATTTCATCGAGCTGAAAGGCGCGCAGCAAACAGTATCCTTATATCACTTGCTAAATGCAAGTGAAATGATAAGATGATTGTGGTGGCAAGAAACAAAACAATTGTTAGGCGTTCGGGGTGTCCGCTCAACGCATCGGTCGAGATGCTGGGCGACCGCTGGTCCCTGCTCATCATCCGCGACATGATGCTTCGCGGCTTTCGCACTTACAAGGAGTTCATGGAGTGCTACGAAGGCATCGCGACGAACATTCTTGCCGATCGCCTCCAGAAGCTGGTTTCCTACGGCATTATCGCTGCTGCGCCCGATCCCTCCGACGGCCGCAAGCTGATCTACCGGCTCACGAAAAAAGGTATCGATCTGGCTCCGGTGCTCACTGAGATGGTCCTGTGGGCTGCCGCGCATGAAGACACCGGCAATCAGGATCTGGTTCGGCTCATGCGCGCCGATAAAGAAAAGTTCCTTGCCGGAGTGCGGCTGCGGTGGGAAAAGAGCGAATAATCGTGCCCACGGACTCGGTAATCCCTTCAGGTAACATGGTTGTGTGCGTAATCGGGCTCGGGAAAAGAACACAATAAAGAACAAGCTTCAGATCGTTCGCGCTTCTCGGCTGACAGCTCCCTGGCTCATTCATGGATTCTCCACTCGTCTGGGAGGGTTTTCGCGTCCCTATGGAAGCCGTGCGCTGAATTTGGGATTCACCAAAGACGATTCCAGGGCTACGGTCGAACGAAACCGGCAGTCCTTCCTGCAAGCGCTTCGAGCTCAGGATGGCGGCCATAGAGAACCCGGCCGCAAATCCAGGCAGGCTTGGCCCCTGATCACCCTTCGCCAGATTCATTCCGACATCATTCACTTTGTCGATTCTCCACCCACTGGTTCCCCGACAAAAGATCAACTCACCGGCGATGGCCTGCTCACCGCGACCCCTGGTTTACTTCTCGCCATTCAGACCGCCGATTGCCTGCCCATCATTCTTGTCGATCCTAAACGTAAAGCCGTCGGTGCATTCCATGCCGGCTGGCGCGGAACCCTCAAGCGCATTGCCGAAAAAGGGGTCGGAGAGATGCAGCGTTGGTTCGGCAGCCGCCCAAGCGATCTCAAAGCTGCAATCGGCCCCGGAATTCACGGCTGCTGCTATGACGTGGGGGAAAAAGTTCGCGACAAGTTTGAGTCGCAATTCGCATACGCGGCAAAACTTTTTAGAGAAGTGAAAGAATCCGACCCGGTGCGCGAGAAATATCCGTTACTTTTTCTCACCGCCCGCGCTCCCGGCCACGGCGAACTGCCGAGAAAAATCTTTCTCGATTTGGTCGAAGCCAATCGCCAGCAGTTAATTGCCGCGGGCGTTGCCGCGAGAAATATCGAAGCTACACCACTCTGCACCAACTGCCGCACCGATCTGTTATTTTCCTACCGAGCCGAAAAAGGTAAAACGGGACGGATGATGGCCGTGGTGGGAATCCGCGATTAGGCATACCGTCCGTCCTCACATCGATGGCGTCGAATCACCCATACCGTCACATAAGCTTTCCGGAGAGTCGGTAATGGTTCAGTTTGAATTTCGAACCGTACAGGTCGTCATCCCGAGCCGCCCGCGTTCTTACCAGCGGGCCGAGGGATCTCCGGTGGCAGACAGCGTCGTAGCGGGAGATCCTTCGCTCCGCCTGAAGGGCGGCTGCGCTCAGGATGACGCCGTCTACGACGAGCGAAGATGCCATCGGAAATTCAAACTGAGCCACTACCGGAGATTCACCGTGCAACGAAAACTCACGTGCGTTCTTTGCCTGCTCATCGGAGCGGCTCCAGTCCATAGCCAGGTGTCGTCCAGCCAGATCGACGCCCTGTTCCCCGCGGGCCTGAAGTCCAACACAGCTCCGGGCGCGGCGGCGTTGGTGGTTTACAACGGTCGCACGGTATTTCGCCGCGGATATGGAGTCACCGATCTCCGCACTCTGCAGCCGATCGATGAGCACACCAACTTCCGTCTCGCATCATTCACCAAACAATTCACGGCGGCGTGCATCATGCTATTGGCGCATGATGGAAAGCTGCGCTACGACGATCGGCTCACCGGCATCTTTCCCGAGTTTCCCGCATACGGACGCTCGATCACGGTGCGCAATCTGCTGAATCACACGTCCGGCCTTCAGGACTACGAAGACCTGCTGTTGAAGCAATATCCCGGCACGCCTGAGGATAAGATCCCCCAAATACACGACGCCGGAGTTCTCAAGCTGCTCGAACAGCAAACCACGGCGAAGTTTCCCGCCGGCACGAAGTGGGAGTACAGCAACTCCGGCTATGCCGTGCTGGCCATGATCGTTGAAAAAGTTTCGGGCAAGCCCTTCGGCGAATTCCTGCAAGAGAGAATCTTCACGCCGCTGAAGATGAAAAACACCCTGGCCTATGAAAAAGGCAAGAACCAGGTGCCGCACCGCGCCTACGGCCACACCTTGAAAGACGGCGTATGGCACGACACCGACCAGAGTCCAACATCTGCCGTTCTGGGCGACGGCGGTATTTATTCATCGATCGACGATCTGGCCAAGTGGGACCGCGACCTGCGCCTCCATACTCTGCTCACCGAAACCGAGATGCAGCCAGCTCTTACTCCCGCGCAACCTGCTGACGGTCCGGCGGGATTCCCTGACGGCAAGCCTGTAAAGTATGGCTTTGGCTGGTTTCTCGATCCCTACCAGGGCCACAAGCGGATGTCACACGATGGCAGCACCATCGGTTTTCTGACCACAATTCAGCGTTTCCCGGAGGACGGGTTGACGATCATTATCCTCGCCAATCGTACGGATGGTAACCCTGAGGTGTTGGCTCTGAAAATTGCAGACTTGTATTTGGCGAAAAAGAACGCTCGCTAAGCGATCGGAGCTGCCGGCGGAGCAGAAGGCACTGCCGCGGCGTCCACGATTCCCTCATTTACCAGGTCCTTCAACTCCTTGCTGGGCTTGAAGAAAGGAATCTTTTTAGCCGGCACCTCAACCTTCTCGCCGGTTTTCGGATTGCGTCCCGTGCGCGGTTTGCGCTGCCGGGTGCGAAAGCTGCCGAAGCCGCGAATCTCGATCTTGTCGCCTGCGCGTAGCGATCGCACCACGCTGTCAAAGATCGTCTCTACAATCACTTCGCTGTCTTTGCGCGTGAGTTCGGCTAAACGCGAAACTTCATCGATCAGATCGGCTTTCGTCATAGAGTCTGGCTCCAGAGTAACGATAACCTTCTCAAATTTCAGGGGTTAATGCAAGTCTCGGCTGTGGAGAGACACTCCGCCAAGGGTGCGGCTGTGGTCTCGCCTACTTCCACAAATAATAGAAACCAATCTGCCGTCCCAGGGCGTTTTCCTGGTCGGGAATGTATTTAGCCAGGTCGCCAAGCATTAAATCTAACAGGGATCTTCGGTCCCTCTCCGGACGCACCAGCGTTGGCTCGCCGGAAATTCCGACCGACTTCGCCGTATCATTCACGGCTGCCTGGAAGTCGCCGACCTTATCGATCAGCTTCATCGATAATGCTTCCTGGCCAGTCCAAACTTTCCCGTCGGCAATGGATTTCACATCGTCGTATTTCAGTCCGCGACCATCCGCCACTGCGTGAATGAACTGGCCAAACATGTTGTCGATCAGCGACTGCATATACGCCCGCTCGGCCGGAGTCAGCTCTCGGGACGGATTGCCGGTGTCTTTGAACTCGCCGGTCTTGATGACCTCAGATTTCAGCTTGGCCCACTTCATCAGATCGCCGTAATTCACCCACTCCGCGATCACGCCGATCGATCCCACGATGCTGCCGTTATCTGCATAGATTTTATCGGCCGCTGAAGAAACGTAATAAGCCCCGCTCGCTCCAACCGTCTCGATCGAAACAATGACTTTCTTCTTTTTTTCCTCGCGAACTCGTTTCACCTCGCGATAAATCTCCTCCGAAGCGGCCACGCCGCCGCCGGGGGAGTTCACGTGCAGAATGATCGCTTTGACGGAAGAGTCGTCGGCGAAATTCTTCAGCTCATCGACCACTGGCTGAGGCGAGAAAATCACCCCGTCCAGGTCGACTACGCCGATGCGATCCCCAAAAGCCGCAAATCCGGCTTGGTTCGTGCCGGCTCGCAGCGTCAAATAAACCAGCGAAAAAATAGTCAGCACAAAGAGGAAGAACGCTCCTCCGCCAATCAGAATCCAGAGCAGGGTGCGCGACTGTCGATCTGCCATTCCGAAAGTGTAGCACCGGGACGCTACGGCACGATCACCTTCAAAGCTGCCGGCTGAATGCCGACTTCAAACGGAGTCTGGCAGACGTACTCGCCATCGGCGTAAACATCCACTGGATGCTCGGTCTCAACTCGCGCGCGATCCGCCCGGAAATATTCGACCTCGCGGATCTCCAGGTGACGGCCGAAGTAAACCGTCGGGAACAGGCAAAACAGCCTGAGCGGATCGGTGGCGCCAATTACACATACGTCAAGCTGGCCGTCATCCATCTGCGCGTCGGGTGCAATTTTCATTCCGTCGCCATACAGGGGCGCATTGGCGAAAGCGGCAAGCATTGTCGGCTGCTCGCTTCGCACGACCCATCTCTCTGAACTACCAGTAAGAATCCTTATGTTGATCGGAGCGAAGCGAAATACCGTCGATATCAGCGATAACGCGTATCCTCCGTGGCCTCGTAGAAAACGCGGCAGCATGTTGGCACGGCGCGCGACTTCGCAATCGAGCCCTACGCCCGCGACGGTGCAGAAATATCGATCGAACTCCGGCTCTGAAGCACGGGAAACTCCAACCGGCTGTGTGGCGGAGGAAGTTTCGAGCGCTTTGATCACACCCAGATCGATCGCGCGAACGTTGTCACCTGCATCACAAAAGCGCCGCCACGCTGTCAGCGCGTCGCGCACGCGGCGCGCTCCAAGCGCGCTGGCAAAATCGTTTCCGCTTCCCACCGGGACCACAAGCACCGGCAAGCCTAATTTCACCAGTTGGCTCAGATGGCGATGAACTGTTCCGTCACCGCCGAAAACAAGAACTGCATCCGCGTCGCCGGCAGACCCCGGCATTCCGACGCGCCAGTCGATCTTTTTGTCCGAGCTTCTTTCCTGAAAGAATTTCAGCCGCTGCGGAGAACATCCCAAACCGAAGATCACGGCGGCGCGCATGCGGCGTCGAGATTAGCAGAATCGGCGATGCAAAATAGCGAAGAAAACGATTATGCCCTATCCCACCAGCACCGCTCCGCCGTTTACGTTGAAAATCTCGCCGGTAATAAAACCGGCGTGCTCGGTGCACAGAAACAGCACCGGAGCGGCGATCTCCTCGGGCTTGGCCGCTCGGCCAAGCGGAATTGTGCGCCGAATGACCTCGCCGGCTTTCGGGTCTTCGAGCGCCGGTTTCGACATGTCCGTATCGACCCAACCCGGCGCAACCGCATTGACATAAACGCCAGATGTGGCTAGCTCCGACGCCAGACTTTTCGTGAGGCTGATGATTGCGCCCTTCGTCGCGGAGTAGTCTGCGTGAAACGCTTCGCCCCGCTGCCCGCTGGTCGAACTGATCAGCACAATATGCCCCGCCGCCGAACCCATGCGCGGCTGCGACTTCATCTGTGCCACCGTGTATTTGACGAGGCCGAATACGGCGTCGAGATTAATCGACAGCGTCGAGCGCCATTGCTCATCGCTCATCTTCTCGATCGCCACATCCTCCGCCGGCCAGACCCCATGATTCGCCACAAGAATGTCGATTCTTCCGAACTGCTTGACGGCTTCCGCAACCAGCCGCCGCGCCGCATCGCTGCTGTCGAGATTGCTCTGACTCGGCCGGCAATTATTCTCCGCGCATTCCTTCACCAGAGCATCTGCCTGCGACTTGGCCTTCTGATAGCTGAAAACTACTTTTGCGCCCGCCGCCGCGAACATGCGACCCGT
>JASICF010000165.1 GCA_030044775.1 Candidatus Sulfotelmatobacter sp.
GCTCTGCGCATCCATTTCGGGCGTATCGAAACTTTCCTGCAACACGCTGCCAGAATCTCTGCGTTCGGGCAGCGAGATGGTGAGAGTCTGAGGTTTTCTGTCGCGAATGAGTTCCACGTTTACCGAGCCGGCACTGCGCACGTGGAAAACATGAGTGAAGTCGCTGGTATCGTGCACCGCCTGATCGCCCACGCGAACAATTACATCGCCGGCCCGAAGCCCCGCTCTATCGGCCCGGCTACCCTTTTCGACCGACCTGACGAGAACTCCTTTTCCATCCTTTGCGCCGAAGAACTCCGCCAACTGGGGCGTTAGATTTTCCACCATCAGACCGCTGCGCGCCGAGGACTGCACCACGACAACAGCGAAATTCGGAATGTCTACGTCTATGTTCGGTATCGGCGGCATCTCGAAATGAAAGTCGCCGTCATCCTTGTCTTTCGCAACATGAAATTCCGAGCGCCGGTCGGCCAGTTGTACTTTCACCGTTACTGGCTGCCCATCGCGGCTTAGAACCAGGGTTACGGTACGCCCCGGCGGAGTCTCATGAATCATGCGCTGCAATTGACTCTTGCTGTCGACCTCGGCGCCGTTCATCGACTGAATCACGTCGTGTTCTTTGATGCCGGCTTTACCCGCCGGAGCGTCCTGGTCGACCATGGTGACTTCGACGCCCTTTTCTTCTTTCAGTTTGAGTACCGGCATTCGGTCCGCGGTTACATCGGCGATGTCCACTCCCAGGTACGATGCGCTGCCGGAATCCTCGCTGGGAATGCCGTAAGGCTGCCACGACTTCACTCCCCACGTCATCTGACCGGCCTGCGCCGCTGCCGCCAGAAACGGCAGCACTGCAATTGCTGCAAGAATCTCTTTTCGCATTGAGAATCTCCCGAATTTCTGCAACTCGGACAGCATGGAAATGCGTCCTCTGATCTTGTGCTATTAATTTGCCCGCTTAAAATAAATGTCGCCCGTCGTGGTTCGAACTTTCAGCAAAGGACCGCCGCCGTTCAATCTGCCTTCGGCGCTAAGGGTTCGAGGTCCCCATTTATCGCCTTCGCTCAAGACGTGAATATCGGGAAAATCGGAAGTGATGTGGTGTCCGCTGCCAAGGTCCACGTTGGCCCGCACCGATAAAGCCACATCAGAGGCGATGTAGACCGTGATGTCACCCGCCGAAGTTTCCAGCGAGGAGTTGTCCGGCGTCGCGCTCGTCTTCACGAGCTTCACCACGATCCCACCCGCGCCAGTTTCAGCCCGAGCGGAGGGCACGCCATAGAGTTCAATCCCGCCACCGCCAGTGTGCGCCTCCACTGGCCCTTTCGCCGAAGCCAGGTGAATGCTGCCCCCGCCGGTGTCGATTTCGGCAGAACCACCGATGTCACCCAAATCCACGCTGCCCCCGCCCGTCGACGCCTTTATCTTTCCGTAGCACTGACGGACCTGGATACCTCCTCCGCCGGTTTCCACACTTGCGCCCTGCGAGGCAGACATGACGGTTACGCTTCCCCCACCCGTTTCAGCCACAAGCTTCCCGTTGGCGTGGTGCACGTTGATCGACCCACCGCCGGTCTCCAGGCCAATGTCACCGCTGATCGTTCCCACCTCAATCGACCCGCCCCCGGTCTCCGCGTGCGCTCCTGCCCCGATGTCATCCAGGTGAATACTCCCGCCACCGCTCGCGGCTTCAACCCTCCCGGTAATGCCGGTGGTGTCTACGTTGCCGCCTTCCGTTTCGATTTTTACCAGACCGATTTCCCGCGGCACCTCGATGCGAAATTCCCCGGAAAAGTCGCGTGCGCGACCGCCCTCCCACTCGCCGGTGATCCACGCCGTGTCTCCACGGACATAGGCGCTGATCTTGAACTCCCCATTTCGCCGCCGCGAATTGCAGTGGGCGTGCACGTTATAGCTGATCCCTTGTTGTCCCCCGCCGCGAACGACGACCGAGCCGACGTCGACTTTGACTCGCAAGTTACGCGCCGCGGCGAGCGTGCCATTGGTTTCCTGTGTGCCGTTGTCGCAGCTTAGGAGCGTCTCCTGCGCCAGCGCGAACGGGGTAAAGCAAGCAAGCAAGAACAGTATTACGACGAATTGTGGCGAACGTTTCAAAGTTTCTACCTGTTGTCTCTTAATCACTTATTCCTGCGCGAGCCTTTCTTTTCGACGAAAGCTAGTCAATCTCGGGCAACTGCGCCAGCATGGTGCGAGCCTGCGATTTGATGTACTGGCTTTGATCTTTCGATGCCAGCGTCATCAGCACGCCGCGCACGCTGCCATCGGCCTTTACCGGCTCGATCAAGCGCAGCGCTTCGGTGCGCACCCCTGGGTTCGAATCGCTCACCAGGGCTTCCAAAACGGCGTCTCGCACCTGCACATCATCCTTTACAAAGGGACCCAACCCATCCAGCGCCTTCAGGCGCACGCCCGGATTGGTATCGTAACGCAGTGCATAAATCAAGGCGTCGCGAACCGGCCGGACGTCGGGCTTTTGGGTCAGGAGATCGACCGAATCCATCCGCACGCCGGAGTTGTAGTTGCTGCGCGCGGCGAACAACAGCAACTGCTGGATGCGCTGATCGTTCAACGATCCCTGCGCTTCCTGGGTGGAAACCGTGTTGTACTTGATTGCAATCTGATTGCTGCCCGGCTCCTGCGTGATCGACTGGATGCCGGTAATGGACGCTTCCGAGGGTGCGGCGGGGGTTGCCGGTAATACCGTGGTCGTGCTTGCCATCTGTGGAGAACGAGCAAAAACCCTGTAAGCCGTTCCGATTCCTGCCGCAAAACCGAAAATCAGAATCACCGAAGCCAGCGCGGGCGAGAAATGCACCTGCCGCAACCAGTTCGCCGGATCGAAGGCCAGCCGATGCCAGAACCCTCCCTGTTGAGCCGTTTCCAGCGCTTCCTGCAGGCGCATGCGCGAAGCAGCCAGCAGATTCGGCGTCGGCTCAACTGCGTGATCCTGCGAAAGGAGCGCATGAAAGTCCTGTTCCGCCTTCAGTTCGGCCGCGCAATCGGAGCAACGCGCGATGTGCTGCTCGAGTTCATGACGAGCATCATCGGCCAGCTCGCCATAAACATGCAGCGTTATATTTTCCCGTACCCATTCGCACTTCATATTTGTTTCCTCATCTGCAGCCGCGCTTCGCCTGGCCGGACAGCCGAGGGCGGCTGTCCCTACATGATTTTTGCCGGCTATCTCATATCCGCCAACTGCCCTCTCAACTTCTGCGTCGCCCGAAACAACGTATTCTTCGCCGTTTCCTCGGTCGTATGTAGAATCTCGCCGACCGTTCTTAACTTCAATCCGTGATAATGCTTGAGCTCAAACACCATGCGCTCCCGCGGAGTCAGCTTTTCCAGGGCTCCCGAAATTCGCGCGCCCAACTGCCGTCGCATCAAATCGCGCTCCGGATTCGATCCCGCTCTCCCGTCGGCTACCTGTTCCAACAGGTCATATTCTTCGCCGTCGCCGCCCTTTGCCACGGGGGCGTCCTCCTTGCGCACCGTTTTCTTGCGCAAGTGATCCAGGCAAAGATTGGTCACAATGCGATAAATCCAGGTATAAAACGAGCACTCAAAACGGAAGCTTCCAATGTTTTTGTAGGCCTTAAGGAAAGCATCCTGATAGACATCCTGCGCGTCCTGCTCCGTGCCAGTCAGATGCAGCGCCAGGCGCAAGACGGCCTGATCATAGTGGCGCACCAGCTCCTCAAAGGCAGCGGCGTTCCCACGCTGCGCCTCGCGGATCAGGATCGTATCGTCAATGCGGCGTTCTTGACCGGCCATGCAAACCCGCGCGGGGATCGGATTCTCAACGAGAATGCAACCGCTGACTTTCTCCACTCGCTCGCGTTTCGCCTTCGAGTGCGCCCGTTCACCAACCGCAAGTGTTACTGCAAGTACGTCGGCCGGCATGTTTTGTTATTTCCTGTTTGCCCGGTGTCGATGCCGTACCCGGGCTTGCATAGAAATAGACGGCGAGTCCGCGGAATCGTAAGCAGAAATTATAGGCTGGCCG
>JASICF010000166.1 GCA_030044775.1 Candidatus Sulfotelmatobacter sp.
CCGAGTCCGAAGTCTGGCCGCGGTTTGCCGAATTGGGCGAGGCCGGCGCCAAAACCGATCGTTAAGAACGAGGATGGAGAGCAACTTTGAAAGAGAAAGCGATGTAGGTTCTCGCTTGTCCCCGGCAGCGAGTACACCGGGTCAGGGCCGCTAGACTTCAATGTTCCGGTATCAACTCGGGAACTGGACGAGGTTGCACTTTTCACTACCGGAGCACCCTGCGAATCGAACGGTTGGTCCGCCGTAGCGGCCGACACGCTGGTTACGACCGACGGACTAGCAGGAGCAATGTCGCCGATCATTACATCTGGCTGTTGAGGCAGCAGTGTTGCCTGAGCTGTGGTTTGGTACACACCAGCCGCTAATAACAGGGTCAGCTCGAAAATTTTGGAATATGTCTTCATGAGCCAGCCTCCCGCGACGGCCAAGCTGTATTTCTTTACTCAGATTTGCCCGCCACTAGTTAGCGCGACGCTGGTTTGAAAATGGGGTCACGGTAGATTGAGGAAGGTGGCCAACCTGGCTCTACGCAAAACTTTTGCGCAAGGGCAGATTCCTGAATCCCGCTCGTGAAAGCTGGAGACTTCGGAACCACGCCGAACAAAATATCGGGATTCATTTCTCGAATTGCCCCGATTTCCCTCAAAGTAGGCAACCGCCGAAGCGCAGAAATGGGTTAGAATGCTCGGGAATTTCGTCCAACATTGCTGGGGGAGCGCCATGAACCCGGGTTGTGAGGACGTTACTGTCCTGCTCGCCGAATTAAGCGAGGGAAACGAGCAAGCCGCTTCCCGGCTTATTCCTCTCGTTTACAACGAACTGCGTCGATTAGCGGGGGGATACATGCGCCGGGAGCGCACCGACCACACTTTGCAGGCTACCGCCTTAGTTCATGAAGCCTATCTCAAACTAGTCGAACAGCGGAACGTAAACTGGCAGGGCCGGACCCACTTTTTCGCCATCGCTGCGCAGGTGATGCGGCGCTTTCTGATCGACCACGCCCGCGGTCATCTGCGTGAAAAGCGTGGAGCCGGAGAAAGACCGATCCCGCTGGATGAAGCGCTGGTGTTTGCTCCAGAGCAGTCACTCGAACTGGTGAAACTCGACGAATCTCTGGAGAGACTGGCCCAGCTCGATGCGAGACAAAGCAAGATCGTGGAACTGCGATTCTTCGGTGGCCTCACTGTGGAACAGACTGCGGAAGTGCTTGGCATCTCTCCGAAGACGGTGAAGCGCGACTGGAGCGTTGCCAAGGCCTGGCTGCACGGAGATTTGAAGGCGAATCATGGCGACAGTGCCGGAAAATTGGGAAACGATAAAGCAGCTGTTTGAGGCCTCGCTCGAACGGGATGCGGATCAGCGTTCTTCTTTTCTGCGGACTCATTGCCCGGATGCGACGATTCGCGCAGAGGTGGAGCGCCTTCTTGCCGAGCACGAACTGGCAGGAGCTTTTCTGTCTAAGCCTGCGCTGGATGGGTTAGCAAGCGACGCCGTTACCACTTCGGAAAGATTCAGCGAGGGCGAACTTCTGGCGGGCAGGTTTCGTGTTGTTCGCTTTATCGCCAGTGGCGGAATGGGCTCCGTGTACGAAGCCGAAGACCAAGAATTGCGCGAGCGGGTCGCGCTCAAAACCATCCGGCCCGAAATTCTGGTTCAACCGAATGCAATTACACGTTTCCGGCGGGAAGTTCATCTTGCCCGGCAGGTGACGCACCCCCACGTCTGTCGCATTTTTGATTTGTTTCGCCACAAGACCGAGGACGGGCGCGCACCGGACACTCTTTTTGTCAGCATGGAGCTTCTGCATGGACCGCACCTCGGCAAGTGCCTGACGGATAGTGGGCCGATGACGCCCAAGAAAGCGTTGCCTCTGATCCGGCAAATGGGATCCGCCCTGGGGGCGGCCCATGCGGTCGGGATCGTCCATCGAGATTTCAAGCCGGGAAACGTGGTGCTGGTCGGCGAACCAGGACGGTGCCGGGCGGTCGTGACAGATTTCGGTCTGGCACTGAGGACGGGCAGCCCTGGGGAGAGTCGTTCTATCAGTACCAACCAGGGCTTGGTGGGTACTCTGGCTTACATGTCCCCGGAACAGATTGAAGGTCGTCCGGCAACAGCAGCGTCCGATATTTACGCATTAGGCCTTGTGATTTACGAGATGGTTACAGCGAACCGGCCATTTGAAGGAAACACCCCGATTTCAGCTGCAATGAAGCGGCTGACACAGGCCCCAATCCCACCACGAAAGTTCAAGTCCGGAATCAGCCCCGTGTGGGAGTCCGTGATTTTACGGTGCCTGGAGCGCGATCCCGCAAAGAGGTTCGCCCACGCCGATGACGTTGCTCGCATGCTCGCCGGTGAAGCCACCACGGAGTCGCATGTCCTTAAGCCGCCTGGAAAGATCAAGCGCACGATCATCGCTGCCTTTATAGCCCTGTTGCTCATAGTTGGTCTGTTGGGATATGAAGTCCGTTATCGGCACGCGAACAACGGGCAGACGGTAACTAAGATCAATCCGCGCCGTTCGGTTGCCGTACTTGGATTCAAGAATCTTTCGGGAAAACCGAATGAAGCCTGGTTGTCTACCGCTCTCTCGGAAATGCTGACCACGGAACTCAGCGCGGGCGAACGATTGCGTACTGTGCCTGGGGAAACTCTGGCTCAAATGAAAAGCAGCCTCGGACTTCAGGATGAGGACGGCTACGGGAAAGATACACTCGCCCGCATCCAGCGAGCAGTCGACGCTGATGACGTGCTTGTGGGCTCCTATCTGGCTCTCGGCGGTGAGACGGGTGGCAAAGTCCACCTTGATCTGAAGCTGCAGGATGTCGCCGCCGGGGAGACGACTGCGGCAATCGTGGAGGATGGCACCGAAGATCAACTTCCGGAACTGGTGTCCCAGGCGGGCGCGGCTCTATTGCAAAAGCTGGGCGTGAGCGAGCTCACAGCCGCTCAGAATGCCGAACTTTCCGCTTCCGTCTCGCACAACCCAGAAGCCAACCGCCTGTATGCAGAAGGCCTGGCCAAAGTCAGAGTTTTTGATCCACTCTCCGCGCGCGACAAGCTGGAGGGGGCAGTGAAGCTGGACGAGAACTTTGCGCTTGCTCACTCCTTATTGTCCCGTGCCTGGTCGCAGTTGGGTTATGACCAGAAGAGTAAGGACGAAGCAAAGCGAGCATTTGACCTTTCTGGAAATTTGTCCCGAGAGAACCGGCTTGTCATCGAGGGACGGTATGTAAGCGCTATTCAGGACTGGCCAAAAGCGATCGAGGCATACACGAGTCTGTACACGTTTTTCCCCGACAACCTGGAGTACGGTCTAATGCTCGCCTCGGCGCAAACCTCAGGCGGAAAGGCGCAGGATGCTCTTGCTACCATCGCCCAGTTGCGGAGGCTCCCGACACCGGTCAATAACGACCCAAGAATTGATCTGCAGGAAGCCGCTTCAGCGGGAGAGCTCGGCGATGCTCAAACAAGGCTGGCCTCGGCGCGCGTCGCCGAAGAAAAAGCCAAATCTGCCGGACTGCAGCTGATCGCCGCCAACGCGCGTTTGAATATCGCTATTGCTTTATATGAACTTGGGCAGCCTAAAGATGCAATGACGGCCTACGAGCAAGCGTTGCAAACCTGGCAGCGCTTTGGAGATCGCGTGCAGGTCGCCAAAGTGTATTACAACATGTCCCAGGCGTATGACGACATGGGCGATCGGACAGCGTCGAGGAAGGCGGCCGAGCAGGGGCTCGCCATTTTCCAGGAAATCGGGAACATCAAGGGACAAGCATTGTTGATGAATGAGATCGGCATCATCATGCGACACGCCGGCGATTTTCACAGCGCTATCGCCGAGTATGAAAAATCCTATGAGCTTATGAAGAGAGTCGGCGATAAGGGTGGAATGATCGCCGCCCATGGCAATATTTCGAACATCCTTTCGGATGAAGGCGATTTGCGTGGATCCAATGAGAAGCTGGAAGAGATAACCCAATTGTCCGTCGAGCTGGGTAACAAGCGTTACCAGGCTCTGAACATGGCGAACCTAGCTTTGAACCGATTTCGCCTCGGCGATACTCAGCAAGCCATTGCGGGTTTTCAGCAAGCACTGGCCCTTTCGCGGCAAATTGGCAACAAGTACGCAATCCTCGCGGCACTCGATGGACTAACGATAATGAGGATCGAAACCGGTGATCTTGCCGCTGGTTCGAAGAGCGCCGCAGAGGGACTCGACCTTGCTCGACAGTCGGGAGAGAACCCCGATGCGAGTCAGTTCATCGCATACCAAGGGGATATCGCCTTCACGAAAGCGGACCTCAACGCTGCGCGCCAGCTTTATCAGGAAGCTCTCGAAGGGAGCCGCAAGAGCAGCGACCTGAACGCCGCAGCGCTGATCTCTTCTTCTTTAGCGAAATTGGCTCTTGAGCAGGGCAGCCTCAGTGAAGGTGAGCAGTTCGCACGGCAGGCCCTTGCCCAGCTCGACAAGGAAAAAGCCGTGACGGGCGCGGTTGCTCACGCCACCCTAGCCCGTATCTTGCTTGCACAAGGCAGAGTCAAGGAAGCGCAAGCCGAGATCAGCCTCGCGCTCACCACAACTCGTACTGTCCAGGATTTGAGCGTGTTAATACCTGTTCAGATCGCTTCTGCTTTCGTGCAAGCCGAATCTGGTTCGCCTGGCAGTGCGATAAAGCTTCTTCAAAAACTGGTTCGAGATTGCGAGAGGCGCCAGTTTGTCAACAGTGGATTCCAAGCTCGCTTGGCTCTGGGTGAAATTCAGATGCGCCCAGTACCGAAAGAAAGTATTGCGACACTGCAGAGCCTTGAGCACGACGCCAAAGCACTCGGTTATTCGCTAGTCGTGAACAAAGCCGGGGAGGCGCAGAGACGCCAAAAATCGCGGTAGTCTTAGAAAACTACCGATTACGCAAGCAG
>JASICF010000167.1 GCA_030044775.1 Candidatus Sulfotelmatobacter sp.
AGAAGCGGCGTCTGCAGCCGGATCTCCGCGCCGATCCACTCGCCTTTACCGTGAGGCGCATTGGGCGCATGATTGCATCGCCCGCCACTGCCGAATTGCGGCCCGAAGTCTGCGCTCTGAATTTGATCGAACTGCTTGATGTCTCGCCAGGCTTCGTCGCCAACGGTTCCAGAAACATCGATTTTGAGCCGCAACACTGACATGGCGAGAAGTATGGAATTGTCGATTTCCAAAATCGATAATCACCAGTTAAGAGTGTGGAAACCACCGATAGAGCATGAAGTATACGATGACGCCAGTGACGCTTACATACATCCAGAGCGGATAAGTCCAGCGCGCGATGGCACGGTGCCGGTCATAACGAGCACGCAAACCCCGACTTAAACTGATGATCACCATCGGCACGATCACAATCGCGAGTGTGACGTGCGGAATCAGAATCAAAAAATAGATTTTGCGCCAAAAGCCCTGCCCGAGGAAAAGAATGTCGCCCACGTGGGCGTGGAAGTATACGTAGCAGCCAAGGAACAGCGCTGAACACGCGACCGCGGCCAACATGCAGGCGCGATGCGCCGCCATGCGCTTGCGCGCGATCATATACCGGCCCGTAACCAGCAACGCGGCGCTGGTTCCATTCAGGCCCGCGATGAGGGGAGGGAAATAGGCATACTGTTCGGCGATCATGCGGCAGGCCTCGTGGTTCGTCGATTAGCCATCAGAAATGCCACTCCGAACATTACCAGCGAAAACAGCGCCAATATCGCCATTGCCGAGGGCAAGGAAAAAGTGGCCGGCATCGCCGGATACAGCAGCGTGCGCAAAGCCTCTACTCCATAGGTGAGGGGATTGATATACATCACGGCTCGAATCCATCCGGAAGCGCCGCTCATCGGAAACAACGCTCCTGAAAGAAGCCACAGAGGTATCAGAAATAAATTAATGATGCCGTGGAAGGCCTGCGTGGAATCCATGGGCCATGCGATGGCAAAGCCCAGCCCGGTCAGGGCAAATGAAACCAGAAACACAACGGCGGCCACGAGCAAAACTTGCAGCGGATCAAGATGCGCGCCGGCAAACGGCGCAAACACGAGAAAGATCATCCCCTGAACCGCCGAGAGCGTAGTTCCACCTAAAACCTTACCCAGCACAATCGCCGACCGCGGCACGGGAGCAACGAGCACAGAGAGCAGAAATCCTTCTTTGCGATCTTCGATCACCGACATCATCGTGAAAATTGAGGTGAAGAGAATGATCATCACCAGCACGCCGGGATAGAAATAATCCATGTAGTGCTGCTGGCCGGCTGCGGTGCCGGAGCGAAATGACGTACCAAACCCGGAGCCGATCACCACCCAGAACAACAGCGGCGAAGCCAGCACGCCGACCACGCGGGTTTTCTGCCGGTAGAAGCGCACGATCTCGCGCCACCACAGCGTGAATGCCGGCAGCAGCACGCCCGTGGAGATCGGAGCGGCCGGCTTCGATAACACCGCTGCCTGAGTTGCCATAACTCAGCTTGCCTTTGCCGCGGGAGGTTTAGCCGGTGCCGCAACCGCTTTCTTCTTGCCTACAACCCCGCGGTCGCGCAACTCCCAGTACACATTCAGCATAAAAGCTCCCGATACGGTTAGCAGGATCAACGTTGTGAACAACCCGTCAACTGTGGTGATCATTCCGTTCATCAGCGTCCATACCACTGCTGCCAATGGAACAATGCCCAGCACAACAGAAAGAGCCAGCATCATCAGCACATTACCTCCCGTGATCCTCGGAATTTGACTGCTCGTCAGCCTTCTCGGTCCAGAATTTGTGTCCGGTGCGCCGGATAAAAACATCTTCGAGCGCCGGCTTGCTGATCGAAAGCGCCTCGATCTCCCCCGGAAACGATTCCACCACCTCCGTGACGAAGCGGTGCGCATTCTCCCGCTCGACCCGGACCTGGTTGTCGAGAACTGTCGTTTGTACGTTGAACCGCGCACGAATGCGCTCCGCAAGAACGCCGGCATTGCGAGCGGCGTCGAGCAGTACCACGTCACCCCCAATTTCGCTTTTCAACTCGGCCGGCGTGCCCAGCGCGACCACGTTCCCTTCGTTCATAATCGCCAGCCGGTCGCAGCGCTCGGCCTCTTCCATAAGATGCGTGGTTACCAGCACGGAAACGTGCTCTTCATCGCGAAGCGTCTGCAGATATTGCCAGAGATCGCGCCGTGCCCCAGGATCGAGACCCGTCGTCGGCTCATCGAGCAACAGCACACCGGGATGATGTAGCAATCCCTTACCGAGTTCAATGCGCCGTTGCATCCCGCCGGAAAACGTTTCGACCAGTTCTTTCGCACGGTCGGCCAACCCAACGCGCCCGAGCACCTCTTCAATCCGCGCCTTCAGGGAAGCGCCGCGCAATCCATAAAGGTGGCCTTGATGCCACAGGTTCTCGAATGCGGTCAGCTTGAGATCAATGCTTTGCGCTTGAAATACGACACCAATCTGCCGCCGCACGCGCGCGGGTTCCTGCGCCGAGTCGCAGCCCAGAATTAGCGCATGCCCGGATGTGGGCACCATCAACGTGGAGAGAATTCGGAACAGGGTTGTTTTGCCGCTGCCGTTGGGGCCCAGCAACCCGAACAGCTCCGCCGGACGCACGTCAAAGGTAACGCCGTTCAGCGCAGTGCGGTTTTCGTAGCGATGGACCAGATTCTCGACAGAAATAACCGGTTCAAGGTCAGCCGAGTTCAGCTCGGGATCAGTATCGGCGAATGCGGCAACTTTGGACACGACGAAGAATTCCTGAAATCAAAGGTCAACTCTTGTGAAATGCTGTTCTGTGAACCCCAATCGAAGAATCCTACGCAGCCGTAAACTTCTCCCGCTCCAGGGTTCGTGATGTGCGCTCGGCAAAAGCGACCGGGACGTGCCGCCAAACCTGAATGGCCAAGACGACCGTTGTCGCGAGCAACAATGCTCCCACAGCAACATGGGTTACAGTTGCTGCGACCATCGGCAATTCCGGTTGAATCGCGTTCCGGCCCCATTCGACTCGCGTCCAAAATGCCGCGAATCCGAGGCAAAGCTGCACAACCAACAACGATACCATGATGATCGCCGGCCGCTGCACGGCCTCAATCCGCGAATACACCGAGAGCGCGCGGACGGCCGTCCAGGCCAGGACCACCGAAACGAATAGCGCGTTGAGAACGTGCGGCCACCAGCTCATGCCGTGATGCCGGAACATGCCGCCCAGAATCAGCTGCACGTACAAGACGAAAACCGAAAATAGGGTCAGAGTAAACAGGCTTGGGCGGCGTGAATCGAATTCAACCTGCGGTTGTTCTTCTACCCATTTGCGTCCGGTAAAAAGCGCAATGGCGACAGCGACACAGAAAAATGTTTGCGCCACGGTGGCGTGCGCAGTTGAGAGCCACGGCGGTTGAAAGAAAAGAACGGTCATTCCGCCCAGAGTGGCCTGCAGAATCACCGTGCAGAATGCGGCGACAGCCAACCAGCGCAGCCAGCGCCGCTTCTCAACCAGCAAGGTCGAGAGCGCGATACCGAGAGTCAGAACGAGCAGCGTCCCTGCCACCATGCGGTGGCTCCACTCATACCGGACGCCACCGACGAAGTGGGGCACTTTCACGAGATAACCGAAAGAAGTAGGCCAGTCGGGAACGGAAAGCCCGGCGTCATTGCTCGTAACCATGGCGCCTGCGGTGATTACTACCAGGGTTGCGCATGCCGTAAACACTGCGAACGCATGATGCGCAGGATTGTATTTTGCCGGAACTGCTTTCAGAATGCTTCCCCTTGGTTCGAGCCCATGTGAGGGTTTTGCCTCCAGCACGGCGGCTGCTGCGCAACCCACCGTGCTGAAAACACTCATTCTAGCACCGAATGCCGCACCGAAGCGGGCTAGAGAACTCTGAGTTGCAGCGCGGAACGATCCCGGAATCGCATCAGGGTGCTGTCAGGAGTGCGGCGGTAAATGCTGCGATCACATGCCGGTATCCTTGAAGCTCTGATCGACGACCTTCGTTTCTTTCGGCCCAACGGTTACCTGCTGATCCTGCTCGCCCAATTTTTCCTGCACGAAAGCAATCGTGTAAGTACCCGGCGGCAGTCCTTTGATCTCATATTTGCCGGATTTGTCGGTGACAGCGTAGAACGGGCTCTTCACCACATTGATATACATCTTCATCCAGGGGTGCTGGTTGCACTTCACCGGCAGCATGATCTCTTCGCGCGCGAAGCTCTTTTCCAGCGGAGCCGTCGAAGGCGGCTGCGACTCGTTCCATTCGCGATTATCTTTTGGCGTGGGATGGATGTTGTGCGTGGTCTGATCGTCATTCTTAATCTGAATCGTTTGTCCGGCCATCACCCCCAAAACATGCGGATGATATTTGCATCCCTGTTGATCGAGTTCGATTGCATCTTTTGGAACGTCAAACGTGCGGTTGCCGAGGCCATCCTTCACGTAAACGAACACATTGGCCAGATCGCCGCTATCGACAACGATGTTTTCTGATTCGTTCATGCCCTTGCATGCGGGGTCCTGGCTCATATCGATCTTGGCTGGCTTCGGGGCGGTTCCATCGAACTTCACCGTACCGTCGATTGTGGCCACGGTTGCCGGATCGATGGGCGTTGCCGCGGGAGCCGGTTGTTCGGTCGCCGTGTTGGCGGGCTGTTCGGTACTTTCCTTCTTGTTGCATGCCGCAATCAGAAGTAACGCGCACGCTGCCAGCATGCTGATCGCTATGATCCAACCTCTTTTGCTATTCATGATGTCGCCTTTCTGAAGTAGTTGAAATTCCTTTTGAAGCCGCCGAGCCGTTCACTTCGCTCGCGATCAATTTTTCCGTAGATCGTGATTTTACCGCGTTCCTCCGCTCACCGACTGATTCGATTCAGTTGAGGCTTGCCTATGATTACTGAATGGACGCGTACTCGCCGTTTTCGCGTGCGGCATCGACGAAGCGACCCGCCGTTGCTCCTCTGGGGTTAGCTGGAAGATGTAATCGGTCAGAAGCTTGCGATGATCGCCCTGATATCCCTGGAATGACGGAGGCGTCGGCCCAGCAAAGACCCACTGACTACCTTGCTCCTTGAAGAGACCCGACGGCATTGAAGTGCCCGGGCTTACCGCCTGCGGATCGGTAATCCAGCGTTCCACCCAGTCCGGTTTCAGGCGCTCTTTTGCAAGCAGGAAGTTCGGCGCGGTTGCGATCTTATCGTGATTCGGATCGCCGGTCGCATGACACTTCAGGCAGGGCGCCGCGGTGCTCGAAAACAGGCTGCGCGCCATGTCGGTTTCCTTGGCCGTGAGCACCGGCACCTGCTCCGGAATGTACGGCATTGGCTGTTGTGACAGCGCCTGGAAGAACCGTACAAGAATTCGCAATTCGTTATCCGAGAATGAGAACGTCGGCATGCGCACTTTCAAATAGGGCCGCACGCCGTCGCGATTGGTGTCGGTTGTGCTTAGTGCAGGATTCGACAGGAACTTTCTTAACCACTCGGGATCGACGCGCGCGCCTTCGGTCAGCAACTTTGGCGGCAATTGCTCCTGCGCGTCCTGATATTGTTTCAATCCCATCAGAATGGTCTGCTGTCCGGGAATAAATTGATGGCATCCCATGCAATTGTATTTCTTGACGACCCACCAACCAGCCTGAATGTCCTGCCGTGCATCGCCTGGCTTGTATTGGTAGCTCTCGGGCAGGGAAGTCTCCTCGCTACCCATCAGGAAAGTAGTGAGATCGAGAATCTGCTCTTTGGTTAAGTGCAGGTTCGGCATGCGAAGAGCTTCGGTTTCGCTCTTGACCATGCCCTGATCGAAAACGTTGGGCTCGGCGAGTTTGTGCTCGAAAAATCCTTTGTGGTCGTACCAGGGATTGGTGGCCGAGCCATCGGGCAACCGGGCGAGATCTTCTTTGTTCTTGATCGGCTCGGCATTTTCGCCGCCGCGCTGCGATGGCACGGTGTAGAGAGCGAAATCGAGACGCTCGATCGGCTTACTGCCTTCAAACGTTAATTCAGTCCCAATGCGGCCCTCGTCTTCGAGCCCGGCGATTTCATGGCAACCGGAGCACCCGTAGTGCTGCACCCACTTCTTGCCTTCGGCTTTCAGGCTGGGATCGTCCATGTAGGCTGCGTTGGCATAAGACGATGGATCTTTTTCTTTCTGCGTCATCAGAAAGGTCGCGACATCTTCCGCGTCTTCTTCCGATAGGCGCAGGCTCGGCATCACCGTCATGTTCTGCACTTGCAGTTCGTGACCGTCATTCGGGCAGCGGCTGTGCTCGAGATCGAACTGATAGGGCAGTCCCTTCTTGGCGTAATCCTCCGGGCCGATGTCTTTTTTCTCGTAAGGGCAATAAGGACGCGTGCGCTCGCGCGCATTATGCACCCAGCGAACCAGGTAATCGTAGTTGGCCTTCTCGCCCTCGCGTGTTAGATTTGCCGCAAAAGTTCCACCCTGCAACTGGTCGCCTTCGCCAATCGAGTGGCAGGCGAGGCATCCGCGCTCGAAGAACAACTCTTTTCCATGAGCGGCATTTCCCGGTTTGTGCTTGGGCAACGGATCGGTTAGCGCCGATTGCCAGATGAACGCCGAGATGGCCTCGATCTGATGATCGGTCAGGCGGAAATTCGGCATCTTTGTCGTGGGACGGAAGTCGGTGGGTTTCTTTAGCCAGACGGGAATCCAGTTCTTGTTCAGCTTCAGCCGTATGTCTTTCAGGTTCGGGCCGACCTTCTTCATGTCCTGCATCAGACTGTGCGATTGAAAATCGAGCTGCTGCAAACGGCCGTCCAGCTTGCTGTTTGCCACTCGCAGGTCCACCGCCTGCGTATTGAGCTGGTTGGCTTCGTCGTTGGTCTGGGCGGCGTCGGCCTCTTTCATCAGATAGGCGGCTTGTTTCAGATTGTCTATTTTCTGCGACTCGATCTGCTTGATTTGCTGGCTGATCGAATTCAGCTGCTCCGGCTC
>JASICF010000168.1 GCA_030044775.1 Candidatus Sulfotelmatobacter sp.
ACGGCGCACGTCGAGTATGAGACGGCGAACCGGCACTATGCGCACGTGGATTGTCCGGGCCACGCCGACTACATCAAGAACATGATCACGGGCGCGGCGCAGATGGATGGCGCGATCCTGGTCGTGGCGGCGACCGATGGTCCGATGCCGCAGACCAGAGAGCACGTGCTTCTGGCTCGGCAGGTGGGTGTGCCGTACATCGTTGTTGCTCTTAATAAGTGCGACGCGGTGGACGATCCCGAACTGCTGGATCTGGTGGAACTCGAAGTCAGAGAGCTTTTGAAGTCGTACAAGTTCCCGGGCGACGATGTGCCGGTCGTTCGCCTCTCGGCCCTGGGCGCGCTGAATGGCGAAGCCAAGTGGGAGAAGCAGATTGACGCGCTGATGGAGGCGGTGGATAAGAGCGTGCCGCAGCCGCAGCGGGAACTGGATAAGCCGTTTCTGATGCCGATTGAAGATATCTTCTCGATTCAGGGCCGCGGCACGGTGGTGACGGGAAGAATCGAGCGCGGCAAGGTGAAAGTCAGCGAAGAAGTAGAGATTGTGGGCTTCCGCGAGACCCGAAAGACGGTGGTGACGGGAGTCGAGATGTTCAAGAAGCAACTGGACGAAGGCATGGCGGGCGACAACGCCGGGTTGCTGTTGCGCGGCACGGCGAAAGAAGATGTCGAGCGCGGCATGGTGCTGGCGAAGCCAGGATCGATTACGCCGCACACCAAGTTCAAGGCCGAAGTTTATATCCTGACGAAAGAAGAAGGCGGGCGGCATACGCCGTTCTTCAAGGGATATCGTCCGCAGTTTTATCTGCGAACCACGGACGTGACGGGAGTAGCGGAACTTCCCTCGGGCACGGAGATGGTGATGCCGGGCGACAACGTGAGCCTGGTGATCGAGCTGATCACGCCGGTGGCGATGGAGAAAGGCTTGCGGTTCGCGATTCGCGAAGGCGGCCACACGGTCGGCGCCGGAACGATTGCCGAGATTGTGCAGTAGAAGCGAAAGTGTGGGGATAGCCGCCCTCGTAAGCCTGCCCTGAGCGAGCGAAGCGAGTCGAACGGGTCCGGCGGAGCGAAGCTCCGCAGCAAGAATCGAGGCAGAAGTCAAAAAGCAGGTTCCTCGCCCGCACAAGCGCGGGTTCGGAATGACAAGAATTCAGTTGAAAGCTGACAGTTAAGAGCTGAAAGCAGGAGTGAGCAATGCCCCGAGAAATCATTACCATGCAGTGCGGCGATTGCAAGGAACGCAATTATTCGAAGACGAAAAACCGCAAGACGACGACCGAGCGGTTGGAGTTCAAAAAATTCTGCCGCCGTTGCCGTAAGCACACGCCGCACAAGGAAGTGAAATAATTTGTAATTTGTGATCGGGTAATTTGTAAATTTACAACCACCTCTGTCGGTGTTTTAAAAATCGCAAATTACAAGTTACAAAATTGCAAATGAGTACAGGGGCGTAAGCTCAACGGTTAAACTGCCGGTCTCCAAAACCGGACTTGGGGGTTCGAATCCCTCCGCCCCTGCCAGATTTGGAAGGATGACGGCAGCTTAGAAGGGGAGAAGTGCAGCAGTATGGGAGTGGAGACAAAGAAGATGGCAAATTCGATCGTGACTGCCAGTGGAAGTTTCGGAGAACGGCTCAAGTCCTGGCCGGAACGCATCAAGGCCTTCTATAACGATGTGCGCACCGAAACGCGCAAAGTCACCGCGCCCTCGTGGAAAGACGTGCAGGCGACTACGATCGTCGTGGTGATAACCGTTTTTCTGTTTGGCCTGTTCTTTTTTGTAATCGACAGCGTGCTCCAGAAGCTGATTTCCGCTATGTATGGCTCGTTCGGCCACTAAGGTCAAAGCCTCGCGAAGTAGGAGTTCAAAATTGATCATGCAAGAAGAAGAAAAAAACGAAACTGGCGGAAACGGAGAGCAGCCGCCACAGGCGCCGGGTAGCGAAGGCGCTGCCGCATCCGCGCCAACCGGCGACGCTCCGCGCAATCCTAATATGAAGTGGTACATCATCCACTCCTATTCGGGATTCGAGCGCAAGGTGAAGGAATCGCTGGAGTCGCGCGTCGCCGCCTTCGGCCTGCAGGGCAAGATCGGCAAGGTTCTGATTCCCACCGAGTCGGTCACCGAGGTCCGCGGGGGCAAAAAGTACACCTCCGAACGCATGTTCTATCCCGGCTACGTGCTCGTCGAAATGGACATGGACGATCACGTATGGCACGTGGTCAAATCCACGCCGCGCGTCACGGGGTTCGTCGGCACCGGCCAGCAACCCACCCCGCTTTCCGACGAAGAAGTGCAGCACATTGTTTACAAGGTCGCCGACAGCCGCGAGAAGCCCAAGCTTAAGGTCAAGTTCGAGAAGAACGAGACGGTGCGCATCTCCGAAGGCCCATTTGCGACCTTCCAGGGCATCGTCGACGAAGTTAATGAAGATCGCGAAACGCTGAAAGTCATGGTCACAATTTTTGGCCGATCGACGCCGGTTGAGTTGGAGTTCAACCAGGTGGAGAAAGTGGCGTAGTTATGGGAACGTTCAGCGCTAAGTTGCGCATCTGGAACCCCAGCGCCCCCGAGAAAGTCGAAGAGATTCAGGCGATGGTGGCTACGGGTGCGGCGTTTTCTTGGATTCACCGCGAGCGTCTGGAACGTCTGGGCGTGGAGCACCTACGGCGGATCGGATTTCGCGCCATCGACGGTTCCATTGTTGAACGGGACACCGTTGCAGTCTGGGTAGGGAGCAGTGATTTCAGGGCTCCCGACATAGTTGTCATGGCTGAACCGAGCGACATGGAGGTCATCGGCGTGCACACGATCGAAGGCTTGGGATTGGCCGCCGATCCGGTGCAGAAGAAGTTGATTCCGACGGTTATGCCGGCTTTAATGTCGGGCAAGTGCTGAGAGTCTTGGCCAGAAGCTGAGAGCTAGGAGCTAAAGCAGTGGCAAAAAAAGCTACAGGTTTTGTGAAGTTGCAGATCGCGGCAGGCAAGGCGACTCCGGCGCCTCCAGTGGGCCCGGCGCTCGGTCAGGCGCAGATCAATATCATGGAGTTCTGCAAGCAGTTCAACGCCCGCACCAACCAGAAAGAAATGGAAGGGCTGATCATTCCGGTGGTCGTGACAGTTTATAACGACCGCTCGT
>JASICF010000169.1 GCA_030044775.1 Candidatus Sulfotelmatobacter sp.
TATTTGTATGGAAGGTCCGCAGTTTTCCACGAAAGCGGAATCGAATGTTTATCGCGGACTCGGTATGGACGTGATCGGCATGACCAATCTGCAAGAGGCGAAATTAGCGCGGGAAGCCGAGATCTGTTACGCCACTGTCGCCATGGTCACCGATTACGATTGCTGGCATCCGCATCACGACTCCGTAACCGTCAATCAGATTGTTGCTGTGCTCTTGAAAAATGCGGAGAACGCCTGCAAGGTTGTTGGCGAAACGGTTGCGGAGATGCCACGAGAACGCAATTGCAAGTGCGGCTCGGCGCTGGCCCATGCCATTCTGACGGATCCAAAGAAAATCCCGGCGACAGCCAGGAAGAGATTGAAACTGATCATCGGCAAATACCTGAAATCAGCCTAAAAACAAGACAACGGGAGATGGAAATCGGATGAGCATTGTTGTGGTTGGTTCGGTTGCGTTCGATGATGTGACGTCGCCTTCCGGAAGCGTGAAGGGCATCCTTGGAGGCGCGGCGACGTATTTTGCACTCGCCGCGAGCTATTTCACGAAGGTGCGCGTCGTCGCGGTGGTGGGCGAGGATTTCACGGATGAGTACGAAAATGTTCTCAAGAAACGGGGAATCGATACCCGCGGCATCGAACGTGCAGCCGGTAAAACGTTTCGCTGGGGCGGAACGTATTCCGACAATCTCAACGAGGCCAACACCAACTTTACCGATCTGAATGTTTTCGAAAAATTTCAGCCGCGCATTCCAAAAGAATACGAAGACACCGAATATCTCTTTCTGGCCAACATCCAGCCGACGTTGCAAGCCGACGTGCGCCGGCACATGAATGGCGTCCGCCTCACCGGCTGCGACACCATGAATTACTGGATCAATGGCGCGCGCGCCGAACTCGCCGAGACTTTAAAATTAGTCAACGTTCTGTTGATCAACGATACTGAAACTAAAATGCTTGCCAAAGAGAGTAACCTGCCGCGCGCTGCCCAGAAAGTTCTGGCCATGGGGCCGCAGGCGCTGGTGATCAAACACGGCGAATATGGAGCGACCATTTTCTTCCGCGAAGGCGCATTCGGCATTGGGCGTCATCCTTTCCGCGCTCCCGCCTTGCCGCTCGACGAAGTAAAAGATCCCACGGGCGCGGGTGACTCCTTTGCCGGCGGTTTCATGGGCTACGTGGCCTCCCAGCGGGATTTGAATCGCGAAGTGCTCAAGCGCGCCCTCTTTTACGGTGGGGTAATGGGATCGTTCGCAGTGGAAAGTTTTGGAACTGAGCGATTGCAGGCGCTGACCCGCGAAGAAATCGACGCCCGCTTCCAGATCTTCCGCGAACTGACTCACCTCGAATGAAGCCTCGAACCCAGCCGAAGGCATATTCCGAAATTGAGGCCGTGAGGCTGGTGTGGCTGGCTGCCTTCGTTTCGGTTTTTTCGTTTCTCTATTACCAACGCCACGGAGACATCCTCCTCTATGGCGACGCCGTCGCCCACATCAACATTGCCCGCCGGGTCTTTGATTCGCAAACACCCGGTTTGTTGCAGTTGGGAACCGTCTGGCTTCCCTTGCCGCACTTGCTGATGCTGCCGTTCATCGTTCCCATGCGGCTCTGGCAGAGCGGCACAGGCGGATCGATTCCATCCATGGCCGCCTACATCCTCAGCGTACTGGGAGTCTTTCGCCTCGTGCGCACAGTATTAACCACGAACGAGGGGCTTGGTGCGTCGACGAAGGTCGTAGCGTGGGCCGTGGCCATTCTCTATGCCGCGAACCCCAATCTGATTTACATGCAGGCCACTGCGATGGGCGAAGCCATCTATCTCGCTTTCTTCATCTGGACGTTTGTATATTTCACCGAGTTTTTGTCGGACGCAAATTTGGGCGCTGACAATACGAGTACCGAGAAACGGAGTATCGAGAAAAAGTGCAACTCGCTTACAAAATCCGGTCTGTGCGTGGCCGCGGCCTGCCTGACGCGCTACGACGGATGGTTTCTAGCAGTCGTGTTGATCCTCGTGGCGGTCGCAATGTTTTTCAGACGACAGGAGTTCGATGACGACCCGCACCTGAAATCATCGGCGTTCTCGCGAACTGCTCTTTTCAAATTCATTCTTGTCGCTTCCACGGCTCCGCTTTTATCGCTGGCGTACAATGCCGCCGTTTATCGCAACCCTCTGGAATTCGCGAACGGACCCTATTCGGCGAAGGCCATTGAGCAAAAAACCGCCACGGTGAATCCGGCGAAGGGCAATCTTCACGCGGCCGGCTCGTATTTTCTGAAAGCCGCCGAACTGAACATCGGAGAGGCAAACTGGCAAGGAAGGTTCTGGTTGTTGCTTGCAGTCATTGGCAGTTTTGTAGCGACCTTCGCTGGTGCCCGCATCTTGCTGCTGCTCTGGATTCCTCTGCCGTTTTACGCCTTATGCCTGGCCTACGGGAGCATCCCTATTTTCGTTTCGTCCTGGTGGCCGTTTTCCCAATACAACGTTCGGTACGGTTTGGAACTGCTACCGGCGTTTGCTGTCTTCGTGCCGCTCGCCATTTCCCTTTTTGTGCGATTGGCCGCCAGGATTCCGAGCCTGAAACTTTCTTCGCAGCCGTGGCAGGGCTTGACAACTTTTGTAATCGCTCTCGCTATTGGAGCAATAAATTACGCCCCAATCTGGAGCAATCAGCCAATCTGTTATCAAGAAGCTTTCATCAACAATCGCAGCCGCATTGCGCTTGAGAATCAACTGGCGAAGTGGTTCGCATCATTCCCACCGGATTCCACGTTTCTCATGTATCTGGGCGAGCACTCGGGCGCGTTCGAGCAGGCTGGCGTTCCTTTACGCCGCGTGATCAATGAGGGCAATCACCGTGTATGGAAAGAGCCTTACGATGCCCAGGGATTGTGGGAGCGCGCGCTAGCCGATCCCGCCGCCTCGACCAACTACGTGGTCGGATTCCAGGGCGATCCGGTATGGGCGGCGGCAAAAGCGCACAATCTTACGGCCATAGTTGAAATTCACACCTCGGGCCAGCCGCCGGCAGCAATCTTTCAAGGCGCTAAAACACGATGAACGGCAAGGAACCACGCAACAGCGGTAATCACCCCGGTTAATGCGCGAGGTTGCTTACGCCGCCTTGTGCCAATGATAAAATCCGGCCATTCGACAGACACTACGAACTCAACGCAGATGAATTGGCCTCACATTATCGATTTGATACGTGTCGAGTTGGCTAGCGGGATCGTGTCATCATCCCTCATTCGACTGGTGCTCGCCGCTGTGTTGGGCGGAATCATCGGCCTCGAGCGGGAGTTGAAGCATCAGCCTGCCGGCTTGCGCACCAACATGTTCATTTGCTTCGGCTCCGCCCTGTTTACCATTCTTTCCGATGCGTTAGCAGTGGAACATATTAGAGACCACACACGCATCGCTGCCCAGATTATTCCCGGCATCGGCTTCATTGGAGCTGGTTCGATCCTGCATGCCCGCGGTCTGACAACTGGCCTCACGACCGCCGCCACGCTGTTCGTGGTTGCCTCAGTGGGCATGGCTGCCGGCGGCGGACTCTATTTGACCGCGATCTTTTCCACCGGCGTCGTGATTCTTGCTCTTTTTTCACTCGGCCATCTGGAACTGACCTTTAACCTGAAAACCCTGCTGACAAGCTACGAGGTCACGGGCAGCAGCCTCGAGGAAGTGAGCCGGGAGGTGAATCGGATTCTCGAGACCAGCCATCGCATGATGCAGAATGTCATCAGTGGTGACACCGGTCAGCACGTGCGGATGCAGTTCGATGTCTCGGGTTGCAACCGCGAACAGAAACAGTTGCTACGCGAACTCAAGTCTTCGACGCGTCTCGCCAGTGTAACTTCTCTCGGACCGGTCGAAATCGAGTGACTTCCTCTGTTGCCTCAATTCCGTTCGTAAAGGTGTGCGCCTGCGGAAACGATTTTCTTCTGATTCATGGAGAGGTGATCGACGGCAAGCCGTCTCCTAAACAATTGTCAGAACTGACGGTCCGAATTTGCGATCGCCACAACGGCGTCGGCGCCGACGGGGTGGAATGGATGTATCCGCATGCGACGGCCGATGTCGAAATCCGGTTGATTAACAACGATGGCTCGGAGGCGGAAATCTCCGGCAACGGCACGCGCTGCGTCGCGGCGTATCTGTGCGCCGAACGGAAAAAAGAAAGAGTCGGAATTCAAACCGGCGCCGGCCTGAAAATCTGCACGCTGACTGGAAAAAGTGACCCTGTCTACGAATTCGAGGCACAAATGGGTGAGGCCATGATTTCACCGGAGCTTATTGTGGGTCTGGAAGGGACGAGCCGCGGAAAAAACGAAGTGCGAGGCATTCCGGTTTCCATGGGAAATCCCCATTACGTTGTTTTCGTGCCGGAGTTCGCATCGACCTGGCGCGAACAGGCAGCCAACATTCAGAGTTGCAGCTCACAGTTTCCTCAGGGCGTAAATGTGGAAATGGTTATCGCCGATGGGAAGCACGATATCAATGTGCGATTTTTCGAGCGAGGAGTGGGAGAGACGCAATCCTCGGGTACCGGTTCGTGCGCTTCGGCGGTTGCTGCGATAGAGACAGCGCGAGCCGAATCGCCGGTGCGCGTGCACACTCCCGGCGGAATTCAGATCGTGCGGAAAGAAGGGAATTGCGTTTTCCTTCGCGGTTCAGCGCGCTTGGTCTGCTCGGGAGAATTTTTCTCGACCTGGAACACCGGCGGTTAGCGTACCTTTCGCGGTTGTTCTGAGAATGCTCGGAAAAGATCGTAGTAATAACAGGCCTTTGATTTCATGTCGTCCTTGAAAGCTCCGCGCATCAAACCGCCTGCGCTTCGGGCAGGCGACACCGTAGGTATCGTCGCTCCGGCCAGCACTGTCAAACGCGCGGACCTCGAGGCCGGATGCGAAGCGCTGCGCCGCGCCGGCTACCATCCGGTCTATTTTGATTCCATTTTCGAGCAGGATCTGTACTTCGCGGGATCGGCCGAACGGCGCGCAAAAGAACTCGGTGACATGTTTGCCCGCGAAGATGTACGCGCAATCATTTGTGCGCGCGGCGGCTACGGCTCCAATTATCTGCTCGACCGGCTGGACTTCGAAAAGATCAAAGCCCATGCAAAGATATTTATCGGCTACAGCGATCTCACTACACTACTCACCCGTTTCGCAGATAAGAGCGGCTTCGTCACATTTCATGGCCCGATGGTGGCTAAAGACTGGGCGCATCAAGATGGCGTCGACATGGCTTCATGGCAAGCTGCGTTGAGCGGCGCGCCGCGCTGGGAACTCGGGGAGAACTCCGGAGCGAAAGGCTTGGTTGAGGGCTGTGCCGAAGGTATCCTCTATGGGGGGTGTCTTTCGATTCTGGTGGCATCGCTTGGGACTGTCTATGAGATCGATACGCGAGGCACAATTTTTTTCCTGGAGGATGTGGCCACCAAGCCGTTTCAGATTGATCGCATGTTGATGCAGTTAAAGCTTGCGGGAAAATTAACCGATGTGAAAGGGATTGTCTTCGGCGAAATGTTGGATTGCGTGCAGACCGCGAATCAGGGATACATGCTCGAAGAAGTTATTTTGCGCGTTGTAGGTAACTTGGGTGTTCCTGTGGCGTACGGACTGCGCTCAGGGCACGTCACCGCAGGAAACATCACCGTGCCATTGGGAGTCGCTGCCGAATTGAGAGTTCAGGCGTCGGGGATGAGGTTGACAATTCTCGAGTCGGCGGTGACTGCACGTGCCACCTAGGTCTAGTCAGACCGACAACCAGCAAGTCGTTTCACAATCGAGCGAACTTCAAACCATTCTGATTACGGAGCAAGCATGCACGCAAAGAAGCACATTCACTTGATCGGGATCTGCGGCACGGCCATGGCTTCGCTCGCGGGAATGCTGAAGGAACGCGGTTTTCAGGTGAGTGGTTCCGATTCGGCAGCGTATCCGCCGATGTCCGATTTTCTTGCCGGCTTGGGCGTCACCGTTGCGCAACCTTTCGATCAAAAAAATCTTGATCCGCGCCCCGACCTGGTGG
>JASICF010000170.1 GCA_030044775.1 Candidatus Sulfotelmatobacter sp.
CGCTCACCTTGCGCAACAATTCCTGTAGATCGTCGTTCCGCTCCACAAAATCAATATCCGACGTATTCACAATCAGTAGATCCGACGACGTGTAATGAAAAAAGAAGTGTTCGTACGCTTTCACCACTTCTTCCAGATACTCATCGCTCACCGCCCGCTCGCTCGGAGCATTCTTCTTCCGCAAGCGTTTCTTCAAAACCTCGGGCGTCGCCTGCAGATAAATCACCAGATCGGGCGTCGGCAGCAGCTCGCGAAAATAGTTGTAGTACCGGTTGTAAGTTTCTAACTCCTGGTCGGTCAGGTTCAGGCACGCAAACAATTTATCTTTTTCAATGATGTAATCCGCCACCACCGTCTTCTGAGACGTTGGCCCCAGGTCCAGCGCCAGTAACTGCTCGAACCGCTGCACCAGAAACGTAAATTGTGCCTGAAATGCCGCGCCCCGCTCGCCTTCATAAAACGCGCCCAAAAACGGATTCGACTCCGGCTCCATCACCCGCTGTGCCTTCAATCTTTCCGCCAGAATCCGCGCCAGCGTGCTCTTGCCGACCCGTATCGGTCCTTCCACTGCAATGTAACGCGGCAGCTCAAAAAGATTCGCCATAGCTCTTGTTATTCGGAACAGGCAGAATATCTCGGATAGAACCCTGTGGCAATTGCGTGAAAAGTTAACAGAGGCCCTTCAGGTTCTCAGCACGTTTTTGTCGCTCGAAAACGGATGGCGTCATCCCGAGCGCAGCCGCTTTCTGGTAGATCCCCGGCTTTAGCCGGGGACGAGCGCAGCGAGGCGAAGCGAGGGCCCACCCCTGAGCAACGAGCGGAGCGTGTCGAACGGGATCTCGCACTCTACTGAAATCGACTTCCAATCGCGAGTCGGAAGTTGACAATTGAAAATCCATTTACAATCCTCGCATGCTCGGCCCGGCCATCACGCTTGCTTCCGCGACCGCCGCAGTCGCCGCCGGCTATCAGTCGATGTCTCCCACCGGCCAATGGTACGGTCGAACATTCATCGGAAACCCGCGCCCGTCCCGCCAACTCGCCCTCACCTTCGACGACGGCCCCAACGATCCGCACACCTTACGCTTGCTTGAACTCCTCGCCACGCACAACGTTCACGCCACTTTTTTTCTGATTGGCCGTTACGTTCGGCATCTGCCTCAGATCGTCCGCGAAATCTCCGCTGCCGGCCACGTCATCGGCAACCACACCTTTACCCATCCTTTATTGATCTTCAAGAGCGAAAACGAAATCCGCCGCGAGCTCACCGATTGTCGCTGCGCAATCGAAGACGCAGTCGGCGCGCACTCCAATCTCTTCCGCCCGCCCTTCGGAGGCCGCCGCCCCGCCGTTCTTCGCGTCGCTCGCGAACTCGGCCTGCAAACAATTATGTGGAATATCCCTGGCGACGACTGGAAGGTCTCCGCGGCAGCCATGATCGAGGAGAAAATCTCCCAAAAAATCCGCGGCGGCGACGTCATCCTTCTACACGATGGCCAACACAAACAACTCGGCGTCGATCGCTCCCAAACCGTCCTCGCCACCGGGCGCCTGCTCACTCGCTATAAAGACGAAGGTTTCGAATTCCTGACGATCCCTCAAATGCTGAATACTACCCGGTGATCCTGAGCGCTTGTCATCCTGAGCAAAAATTTGTTCGCAGGTTGTCTACCCTGGCGTCATCCCGAAGTCCCGCGCTTTCACCGGCGGGACGAGGGATCTCAGTGAGCACGGAATTAAGTTGGGTCAAATTTGCAAGACAATTAAGTGAATTCCTACCCCTTCACCGCCGCCATCGCCTGCTTCGCCGCAGCGATCGTCTGTTGCACATCCTCCGGCGTATGCGCCGCCCCCAAAAATGCCGCCTCAAACTGTGATGGAGGCAAATAAACTCCCGCATCCAGCATCGCCCGAAAGAACTTTCCAAACGCCTCCGTATTCGCTTTCGATGCCGACTCCCAATCCGTCACCGGCCCCGCCGTAAAGAACCATGTAAACATCGACCCCACGCGGTTCCAGCATAACGGCACGCCCGCTTCCTTCGCCGCCGCGCCCACTCCCTCCACCAGTACTCCGCTCAGCTTGTCGAGCCGCGGATAAATCTCTTTTTTCTCATCGCGCAGGTGTTTCAGCATCGCGCATCCCGCCGCCATCGCCAGCGGATTTCCCGAAAGCGTTCCCGCCTGGTACATCGGCCCCAGCGGTGCGACCAGGCTCATAATCTCGTTCGACCCTCCATAAGCTCCAACCGGTAACCCTCCGCCGATAATCTTTCCTAGCGTTGTCAGGTCGGGACGAATGCTATAAATCTCCTGCGCCCCGCCATACGCCACGCGAAAGCCCGTCATCACCTCGTCAAAAATCAGCACCGACCGTTCCCGCTCCGTAATCAGCCGCAGCGCCACCAGAAAATCGTCTGCTCCCGGAACGCATCCCATGTTGCCCACAACCGGCTCCACAATTACGCACGCGATCTGATGTTTGTATTTCTGAAATGCGAACTCAACCGTTTTCGCATCATTGAACGGCAGCGCCAGAGTAAATTGCGTAAACTCTTCCGGCACTCCCGCCGATCCCGGAATTCCCAGCGTCGCCACTCCCGATCCTGCTTTCACCAGCAGCGAGTCCGAGTGCCCGTGATAGCACCCTTCAAACTTCACAATATATTTTCGTTTCGTATACGCGCGCGCCAGCCGTATCGCCGACATCGTCGCTTCCGTCCCCGAACTCACAAACCGCACTTTCTGCATCGAAGGAAACGCCGCCAGCACCAGCTCCGCCAGATCCGCCTCCGACGGCGTTGACGCTCCAAAACTCGTGCC
>JASICF010000171.1 GCA_030044775.1 Candidatus Sulfotelmatobacter sp.
GATGGCGAATACGCGCACATGGATTGCACCGAGGAATTCGGCTCGTAATAAATCAGGTTCTTGCTGAAGTTGAATTGCAGGACGCCGTTGGCAGGAGGAGCGCAGCCTTGCTGCTTTCCGGCGTGTTCAAAGAAAGCGAAAATATTATTCTGAATTGTATTGGTGGTATCCGGCGTTTGCGGCCCGCAGGTTTGCGCCATCGCACTCGCGGTCATTCGATAAGCGAGATTGTTTTCGACGAGGGTATTGGCAGTGTCGGCATCGAGATAGTATCCCTGGCCGCCATAGCCGTCGGAATCGAGCACCGAATCGTCGACCACGTCATGGCACTTGTTGTTGAGGATTTGATTTCCGGTCGACGTGGGGTACGAATCAAAGTAGATGCAACCCATGTCGCTAAGAATGCCCTGCCCGATGTTGTAAATCAGATTAAACGAGGCCGTGTTGTCGAACACACCCTGTGAGTCCGACTGGCCCGGCACGCAATCCGGCGCGCAGAGCTCGATGCCGTCCTGGTAGCCATCGTAGATTTCGTTGTGGGTGTAGGTATTGTTATGGCCATCGCCCTGGGAAATTCCCGGCGAACTTGCAATGACCCGGCCAAAGCCCTCAACGGCGTTGTTCTGCACGGTGGTGTCTTGCGCTACGTTGGCATCGGTATCGGTGTAGTAAGGCAGGTCGCCGATGCGCATCGCCATCGCTCCGATGTCGTAGAACATGCTGTTTTCGATGGTGTTATGGGCCGTGGTGGAACTGGTGTCGGTGGTAACAAACTCGACGCCGCCGCCCGAGGTTTGCGTCACCGTGCTGCCATTAAAGGTTACATACGAGCAGTTCTGGCAGGAGATGGCTACGGGAAGCGAAGGCTCCTGCTGCTGCGCGGGATAACCCGCCGCCGGAACCGTCCAGTTATCGTTCTCAAACGTGAGTCCGCTGAAGGTGACATACTGCAAGCCGGTGGCGACAATCAACTGGGAAATCTGCGGAATGATGACTGTGTCTGTGTTCGGATTTTCGCCAGGATTAGCAAGATAAGTCAGCGTCCACGAAGCAGTCGAGCGGTCGAGGAACCATTGTCCTGGCTGCGCCAGATCGTTCTTGATGTTCTCCACCAGATAGCGATGCCCCGTGATGGGCACCTGGCTGGTGAGAGCGAGGCTGTCCATAATCGTCGAAGTCGGCCCGGTGAAATAAATAATGTGGTGGACCGCATCGATGCAGCTGATGCGCATCTTCGACATACTCCAGCGCTCGAACAATTGCAGTTCGATGTCGCCCGCCGGGTAAGCATTTCCCGAAGCGCCGCAGGCATTGCCACTCGCCGGGCTTAGATTTGACCACGTGTTCGAGATTGGGTCGCTCGCGTTGTATTCGAAACGATCAAAACACTCGTACTGGCCGGGGCTCGACTCGACGGGACAGTTCGTCTGTGCTGAGCTGACATAAACCGGAGACGCAATGCGGTAGTAGGTTCCGACGACTCCCGTGCTGCTGCCGAGCCGCGGACGCAACCTGCGTTCGCCGTTGTACCACAACTGTTCAAAATACTGCGTTGTCGTAGGCAGGCTGATTTCGTACTTGTTGGTGCCTTCTGATTTCCATCCCGTCAACTGCTCTCCGCCTGTAAATACGGGAGTCTCACCGGGATAATTTTCGTAAACGATCCCGAGCGTAGACGTCCCGGAATCCGACGAGGTGAAGTTCAGAGTGCTGGTCCAAAAATAGGTGCCGGCGCGGAACATCACCTTGATGGGCGTAGTGCGGCTGCCACTTTTCAGCAAAAGCGCATCGACCGCGATTCGAGCCTGGTTAAACGTGGCGAACGGCTCTTCCAGCGTCCCAGGATTGCTGTCGTTTCCGGTCGGGGCGACGTAGAAATCCGCGGTTTGGGCCACGGCTGCAACTCCCGAAAGTATGCAGAAAAGCGCACATATAATGAAAACTCTTGCGCTTCTGCAGAATCGGCAAAGTGGCTGGTTGTTGTCCGCCAAAACAGGCGCGGAGAAAGGACGAGTCGGCTGGTTCGTAGACTGGGGGAGTCGCATAAAACCAGTGTGATCGAATTATTGAAAGCTAAGTAGATTCCGAGAGTACATTCAGGTGATTGCCCGAGGGGCCAATCTCTGAAAGTGCCTCCGGCTGGGAACAAGACTACGGGTCGCGAAGCCCCATCAAACTCCGCTGCCCCGCTTTAGTGCGCCAAAAGCCGCACTGGACAAGGGTTTATAAACGATGCGGTGCGGCGCGTCAACCAAAAAGTTGGTTAAAAAACGGAGAACAACAGGTGTGAATATTCGGTAAAAAACTAAATAAAACCTTGCAGCTCAAGCAAAGTCCCCAAAAAAATGGGGCCGGGCCGGCCCCATTGCTCACAATTTTGTCAACAAGCTTTGCGAATCTGGATAGTCCTGGGGGCGATACGGTCGAAATTTATGTTCCGTCACCCGACAACGAAACCTTCTGCGGACTGGGAACCGAATTATCGTTGATGTTCATATACCCTTGCCCAAGGCCGTCGGCCGTCGGTGTGAACGTTACGTTAATGGTGCAGGTCGCGCCAGATGCGAGCGAGCCGTTGCAGTTATCGGTCTCGGAAAATTCAGTGGGATTGGCGCCGCTGAACGAGATGCTGCTGATGTAAAGGATACCGCCTCCATTGTTCAGCAGAGTCACGGGCTGCGGAGCGCTCGAGCTTCCCACTTGAATTTGCCCGAAGTTGATCTGCGGCGGATTCGGTGAAGTGATCACCGCGTTCGGTTGCACGCCCACTCCGCTCAGGCTGACGACTTGCGGGCTCGCCGCGGCATTATCGGTGATGTTGAGATTGGCGCTGTATTGCCCGTTGGTTTGGGGCTCGAAGACGACACTGATGGTGCAGTTCGCATTCACGGCCAGGGTGCTGGGGCAGTTGTTGGTTTGCGTAAATGGAATAGGAGCTGTGCCGGTGATGGCGATGCTGTCGATGGTTACCGGAAGATTGTTGGAATTCGAGACGGTCACGGTTTGCGGCGCGCTGGCGATTCCATCGTCCTGCCTGGCGAATGCGAGAAACGACGGAATGACGTTTACCGTGGGCTGATTTCCGGTGCCGATCAAACCCACGTTATGCGGGCTGCCGACTGCGTTGTCATTTACCATGATGAACGCGGTTTCGGGCAATCCTGTAGTTGGCGTGAACGTCACGCTTACGCCGCAGCTCGCGCCGGGCGCCAGGGTGGCGCCGCATTTGGTGGATCGGGCAAAGTCTTTGGCATTCTCTCCCGCCAGCGCGATCGAAGTTATGTCGAGCGTTCCTGTCCCGATGTTTTTGATGGTGAAATTAAACGGCGGTGTTTTTGTGCCCAGCTCGACACTGGGAAATGTATTGCAAACTGAGGAGAAATGAACTCCCGGCAGCCCCGATTGATTTCCCAGGAGACCAAATACGTCGAGCTGGGTCTGCGTGCCGACGTAGACCCTCCCATTGGCGATGGTAGGCGTCTGAAACTTGTTGGCGCAGCCCATTTGATCTCTGCCGCCGGCGGCCTGATTGCTGTTGTACAGCATGGTGGAAACATTGTTCGCGTTGTAAGCGTAGAGTACAGCCGCAGTATCGCCGGGCTGCAAATCGAGGGAATCAATGCGCTCGACCGCCCAGACAATCCCGTCGTTCGCACCGTTGGATGAAACCGAAGGGGTGGCACCCTGCGGGAAAAGGTTGCCGCTCTGTGCCGACGGAACGCTATTCAGCAGGGCAGTGCCGGTGCCGCTGACGGCGTTGATCGGATATTGATCGAGCGCGCCGCCGGCATTTCCGTTATCGCCCAAGGTCGTGCCCGACATGTAAACGTAGCTGGTACCGCTGGTTCCGCTGGCATTTTCCGATCCTTGCCAGAATGCGGCACTGCTCCAGAAGCCTTGTGCAGAGCCTCCGGGAGGGTCAGTCAGTTCCTGGAGAACATTATCGGTGCCATTCGCTCCACTTTCGTATTTGCCGAGATTCTCCAGGTTAAGCAGATAAAGATCGGTGGTGTCGCAGGTTTGACCCGTGATGCCATTGCCGCTCTTTCCGATTACCAGCAGTTCGTTTGGCACCGCACCGCCTTGCTTGGGAAGAAGGATCGGGCCGGCTGAACCAAGATCAAGATCGTTGGGCTGCCGGCAAAGCTGATCCATGGGTGTGAAGTAGTCGGCGACGGTGAAGGTTCCGGGATTGCCGGTTTCAGGGGTTAGCTTGAGAAGGGTGTCGCCGTAATCGACGCCGCCGGTATTGGCGTCAAACAAGGCATCGCCGATAGGGACGTAGAGATTTCCGGAGCTGTCGGCGACAAGGCCGTTTCCAGTCTGCCAGACACCGCCAAGAATTGCGTTGGGAGCGGTATTGAATATCTCGGTCTGCTGCAGAGTATTCGCGTCGTAGCCCATGAGCCACCCATGGGCCGCGCCCGCCCAGCCGATGTAGACCGTGCCCTTCGCCAGCAACAAACCAGCGCGTTGGATATCCGCCAACGGATCGTACGCCACCGTGCCGCCGGAGGCGCCGGCGCCGGTTCCGGGCACACTGCCCTGAATCACCACCGGACTGCCGGTCTTATCCGCGCCGGTTTCGATGTTGATTGCGTGCAGCCGCTGATAGTAGTTCGTCGTGCCGCTGGTGGTCTCTGCGGTGCGTACCACGAGATACATGGTTTTGCTGGCTACATCGATTACAGGAGTTCCGGTGATTCCGTAATAAGGAAAGACGTTGCAACTGATGTCCGTGGTACTGCCGTCGGTGCCGCAGGGCACCGGCACGACACCTTCCGCAGGGTCGATGAAGGAACGATGCCAGAGCGGCGAGCTGGGATTGGCGTTTGCATCCGAGCCGGCGTCAGCATCGAAAGCGTAAACGCTGTCATTTTCAGTTGCCACGTATATCACGTTGTAGGTCGCGCCATTGATGGTGACGTTGGGCACGTAGAGCGGCTGGGCATACATTTGCCCATCTACGGCAAAAGAAAACACCTTCCCGAAGGTGCTCGAGGTCACGTTCGAGGGAGTCAGAATGGTTTCGTCCAGATTCTGGCCTGTTCGCGAAACATCGTTATGCTGCGTCAAAACGCCGGCGAAGGTTTGCGCGCTCGCCATCGGCGTCAGAAGAACGAAAGCGGTTGCGAGAGTGATGAGAGAAGAAAAAAAGGGCTTTGTCATTTTGAATTCCTCGCTGGGACGCTCATTGTCGTGCATGCGTGACTTACGCTCGTCGAACCCAATCGTTCGGGGAAGCGACGCGGTGGATCATCTTGAGCAGCTTCGAGTCGGTGGCGCGCTGACTGCAACTGGCAAAGCTGTAGCCAAGGCAAGTTGGGGGGATCGCTCTGGAACCCGCTGACTGACGCGGGCGGAACCAGCGCACGATTACTTCAGTGCCTCCAGTATCCTGCAATATCGGTTGCTCCGCAACCAACTAAAGACTCCAATCGAAGCTCTCTTCCCTTTCGCAAAGCCGATTGCTCGTGGCGATTCGCTGCGCCGAAAATCCTTCGGCGAGGCGGTCTTGAATGGAGCTTTCTAGCCATTGACGCCGGGCCGAAATGCAGGGACAATGACAGAAATTTTGCGCTCTGCCGCCGAAGTTTCTTGATCCTCGAAAACTTGGCGAGTCCGATTATGGACGGCAAATTGCACGCACCAGTTTTGTTGGAACAAAAAAATCACATTTTCAGGGAATCCATGACAAGCATGAAGGTCGCTTTGGCTGTTGTAACCGGATCGGTGTTTTTTCTGGCTTCATCGGGGAGGTCGGCTTCGCGCGATTCTCAGCGTTCGCAGCCGCCGACAACTTCTGTGCAGGGAGTTACGAATGCTTCGGCGAATGCGCGCGCGATCGCCATGTTCCGAAAGGCTCCCATGAGCTTTGAGGCAAACCAGGAGCAAACCGACAAGCGGGTGAAGTTTATCTCGCGGGGACCGGGATACACACTGTTTCTTACCGCCGAGGGCGCAGTTATGAAACTTCTGAGCCCTGCGCAAGAGCCCAAGGCGCCGGCGAGCATCGCGCCAGAGAATCGGCCGTCGATGCCCTACATTGGAAACCGCGATGCCCACAATTCGAAAACGCAGGCCTCGACCCAAAAAGTAGAAGTTCTGCAACTGCAAATTGTGGGAGCAAATCCGGAGGCGCAGATCAACGCCCTCGACCTGCAACACAATACCAGCAATTACTTCATCGGAAACGATCACTCCAAGTGGCGTACGAACGTACCCAACTACGCGAAGGTGCGTTATACCGGTATTTATCCGGGCGTCGATCTCGTTTACTACGGCAACCAGCAGCAACTGGAATACGACTTTGTGGTCGCGAAGGGCGGCGATCCGAACGCGATTGCGGTTCGCTTCGCCGGCGGAGCGGCCGCGGACAAGAAACTTCCTTTGACGATCGATGGCGGAGATGTAGTTGTGCATCTCGACGCTGGCGATGTGCGCTTTCACAAGCCGGTCATTTATCAAACAGAAGGCGAACAGCGCAAGCTTATCGAGGGAGACTATGTTCTCCGCGCCGACGGGCAGCTGGGATTTCACATTGGAACGTACGACCGGAACAAAGATCTGGTGATCGATCCGGCAGTATCGTACTCCACGTATCTCGGATCGCTGGGCGGAACAGGAGCCACGACGGGAATGGGTGTCACCCTGGATTGTTGCGGAGACGCCTTTATTACCGGAAGCACGCTCTCGACGGATTTTCCCACGGTGAGCCCGGTGCAAGGCGCGAACGCCGGAGAGAAAGACATTTTCATCAGCAAATTCGACGTAGCGGGCACCGAGCTCGACTATTCGACCTACGTTGGCGGCTCGGGTGACGATGTGGCGAACGACATCATGCTCGACAACCTCGGCGACATGACCGTGACTGGTTACACCACGTCGACCAACTTTCCTCTCGAACTCCCGATTCAGGCAACCTTCGGCGGCGGAACGGTGACGGGAGACGCATTTCTATTTCAGATTGCCTCACACGGCACCGCTCTCGTCTATTCGACGTACTTCGGCGGCAGCTCGGACGATGAGGGCTTCAGTCTGGCGCTCGACAGCAACAACAATGTCTACCTGGCCGGCTACACAAGTTCGACCAACTTCCCCGTTGTTCCGGGATCGCTGCACACGAAATGCGGACCAACTTCCGCGGGCAAGTGCTCCACTGGGTTCGTGCTGGAAGTGAATGTTCCTCCCGGGCAGGGGCAGCAGACGAGCCTGGTGTACTCCACCTATCTCGGGGGGTCGGGTGGTCTTGGCGACGCGGCGTATGGCATCTGGGTGGACAATGTCACCTCACCTCCGCCGGGGAACGCTTATGTCGTCGGCATTACTGGTTCGCCGAATTTTCCGGTGACAAAATCCGCCTTCGATCAGGTTTGCGGCACGGATGGCAAATGCAACGGGAGCTACGACGGATTCGTATCGGAGCTTAACTCCAGCGGCAATGGATTCGTTTTTTCCACTTTTCTCGGAGGCAGCGGCTACGACTACGCCGCCGGTGTGGCTGTCGATCCTACGGGAGTGTATGTTTCCGGAAATACCACCTCGACGAATTTTCCGGTTACCAGCGCGGCAGCGCAGAAAACTTTCGGCGGAATGTCGAGCGGGTGCGTGCCCAGCAGCACCAAGACTTGCGGAGATGTGACGCTCACGAAACTGAATCCCACGGGATCCGGCCTGATCTATTCGACGTATCTCGGCGGCAGCCTGGACGAAGGACCCGGATTGTCCCTGGCGCTGGACGCCGGGGGTAGTGTTTACGTCACCGGGCAAACCGACTCGACGAACTTCCCGCTGGTGACTCCGCTGCAAGGGACATATCGTGGCGCAACGAGCAATGTGTTTCTGACGAAACTGAATCCGCAGGGGACGGCCTTGAGCTATTCCACATACTTCGGTGGCTCTGGCGCAGACGCAGGATCGCGCGTGGCGCTCGACTCTTCAACGGCCGCTTACGTTACGGGAACGACAACCTCCACGAATTTGCCGACCTTTACACCGTATCAGGCGACCTGCGCTGGTTGTCCGTCCGAGAGCGATGCTTTTGCGTTTAAAGTGAGCACGTCCTCAGAGCTCAACATTTCGGCGAGTGGCCCGAAAACGATAAGCAACGGTGCAAATATTACCTATGCCTTCACGTCGGGAGATACGGGGCCGGATGATGCTTCCGTGCTTACGATCACCGACACGCTGCCGACGAGCCTGGAGTTTGTAAGCGCGACGGTTACGTCAGGCGGATCGTGCTCCGAGGTGCTGGTGCTGGGTGAGCCCCCGCAGGTGGTCTGCACTGTGGGTCTGCAGCAGGTAGGAGAAAGGATACGCGGTACGATGACCTTCACAGTCACTGCCCCGTCCGGAACGATTGCCAACACCTTCATCGTTTCCGCCGCCAATTGTAATAATTGCAACAGCTCTGGTCCGGCGGCGACGGTCAACACGACGATTCAATGAGCTAAAGAACCTGTTCGCGCGCAAAAGCAAAAACGGGAGCGTACTGCTCCCGTTTTATTTTCCAGGTTGCGATCGGCAGGTTCGCCCTACCAAAGCCGTCGCCGCGCCGCCTTTATGTTCCATCCCCAATCAGCGAAACCTGTTGCGGGCTAGGGCTCGAGTTATCATTCAGGTTCATGTACGCTTCGCGCGTTCCAGTTGCGCCCGGTTTGAATGTAACGCTGATCGTGCAACTGGATTGCGAGGCAACGGCTCCGTTGCAATTGTTGGTCTCGGAAAAATCTCCGGGGTTCGGACCAGTGAAGGTGATGCTGCTGATATAGAGTATCCCGTTGCCATTGTTCGTTAAGGTCACTGGCACCGCGGAGCTCGATTTGCCGACCACGACCTGCCCGAAATTAATCTGGTCGGGCGTAACCACGGCATTGGGCTGCACTCCGACGCCGGTCAGGCTGACGATTTGCGGGCCGCCGGCGTTGTCGCTGATATTCAGGCTCGCGCTGAATTGCCCAGTTACCTGCGGCGTGAACGTCACACTGATGGTGCAGTTGGCATTGACCTGAATCGTGGAACAGTTGTTGGTCTGATTAAACAAATTCGCGTTGGTGCCGGTGATTGTGATGGCGCTGACGGTCACCGGTAAATTGCCGGAGTTCGCAACGGTCACGGTCTGGGCCGCGCTCGCGATGCCGATGTCTTCCCTGCCGAATGCGAGGTATGCCGGCACAACCACGACCGAAGGCCCGTTTCCGGTGCCGACCACGCGAATGTCGTGCGGGCTTCCGACCGCATTATCGGTGACGCTGACGTAGGCGATCTCCGGCAAACCGATTGAGGGCGCAAAGGTAACCGAGATGGAACAACTCTTTCCAGCGGCGAGTGAAACGCCGCATTTATTGGTAAGACGAAAATCCTTGGCATTGGGACCAGTCATGGCAATCTTCGAGATGCTGAGAGTCGCGTTGCCGCTGTTCTGGATCGAAAAAGATTGAGGAGTGCTCTTCGCGCCGATATTAACGGTGTTCTGCCAGGTATAGCATGGCGCCGCGATATACACCCACGGTTCAGCTGGGGGTGAGGCAGGCAGAAGTCCGTATACATCCAGTTGGGTTTGCGTACCTACATAAACCTTGCCGTTGGCGATGGTAGGAACCTGGAACTTGTTCGCGCACCCGCCCTGGTCTCTCGCCACGTTGGTTCCGCTCTGGTAAAGCATGGTGGAAACGTTCGTCGCATCGTAAGCGTAGAGCACGGCGGGGGTATCGCCGGGGGCCAGGTCGAGCGAGTCGATGCGTTCGATCGCCCAGACGACGCCGTCGCTGCTGCCGTTGGAGGAAATCGAAGGAGTGCTTCCCTGCGGAAAGAGATTTGAGCTTTGGATGGGCGGCGTGGAAAGACTCGCCTGCCCGCTGGTGACACCGTTGATGTTGTACTGATCGAGGGTTGCGCCGTAGTTGAAATTATCCAAAGCGGTTGTGCCTGCCATGTAGACGTAGCTGGTGCCGCTGGTTCCGTCGGCGCTCTCCGTGCCCTGCCAGAACGCGGCGCTGCTCCAGAAGCCTTGCGGCTGGATGGCGTTCACATTTCCCGGAGGGTCGGTCAATTCCTGCACGACGTTATCGGTGCCGCCGCTGCCGGTTTCATACTTACCCATGCCGCTCGATCCGTCCAGGTTGAGAAGATATACGTCGGTGGTGTCGCAGGTACTGCCGGGTACGCCATACCCGCTTTTCCCGGTAACTAGTAGTTCGTCTGGTGCTGAACCTCCCTGCGTGGGCAGGAGAATCGGCCCCGAGGAGCCCAGATCAAGATCATTGTCCATATCGGTACCGGAAATATTTCCGCCGCGGCATATCTGGTCCATCGGCGTAAAGTAATCTTCCACTTCCAGAGTCGGGCTTAGTTTCAGCGTAGAGTCGCCATAGTCATCGGTGTAGGGGCCATCGATGAGAGCGGATGCGTCGAAAACCGTATCGCCGACGGAAACGTAGAGATTGCCTGAGCTATCCACGACAAAGCCGTTGCCGGTTTGCCAGATGCCGCCGAGAACATAATTCGGCGCTGTATTGAAAACGGCGACCTGCTTCAGAGTGGTCGCATCGTAGGCCATGATCCAGCCGTGGGCCGCGCCCGCCCAGCCGATATAGATGTTGCCATTCGCCAGCGTTATGCCCGCCCGCTGAATATCAGCCAGCGGATCGTAGGTGACCGTGCCGCCGCTGCTGCCCGCCCCCACCCCCGTGAAGGTTCCGGAAATTACTACCGGGCTGCCGGCCACATCTTTACCGGTTGTGATATCGACGGCATGCAGGCGCTGATAGTAATTGGGGATGCCGTTCGTTGGAGTTTCCTGCGTGCGCACCACAAAGTACATGGTTCCGGTGGCAGGACTCTGGGTAGTTAAACTGATGGCAGGGGTTCCCGTAATTCCGTAATACGGGAAAATATTGCAACTGATGTCGGTCGTGCTGCCGTCGGTGCCACAAGGCACCGGAGTCACGCTTAAACTGGAAGTCGAATTCAGGTAGCTGACCTGCCACAACGGGGCGCTCGAAAGGCCGTCGGCATCGAAGGCGTAGACGCTGTCGTTTTCTGTCGCGATGTAGACCACGTTATGGCTCACGCCGCCGATCGTGACGTCCGGAACATAGAGTGGCTGGGCAAAAATCTGTCCATCGACGGAGTAAGAAAATATTTTGCCGAACTGTGAAGCATTCACGTTGCTGGGAGTGAGAGTTGTCTCCGTGAGATATTGGCCGGTGCGGGAAAGATCGTTGTGCTGCGTCAAAACCGGAGTGATGGTTTGGCCCTGCGCGAGGCCAACGGTCGCCAGGCAAATGCCAGCGGTAAGTGCTATCGCGAAAGAAAACAAATTTTGTTTCATCGGGTCCTCATCTCCAAAAGCGCAAACCTGAGTTCCGTCGCAGCCCGTTCGCGGCACTTCATCAGTGTTCGCAGCAAATTATGGGCACGCCCGGGCAAAAACCTTGCCTCGGTTGCCTTCCATGGGTCGATCCCAAAAGGGGGGAATGTCTAGCGTGAATTGGCCCTTTTCGCTCGAACCGAAAGACGCGGTCCGGCGTGGCCTCAATCTTGTTCTTAGTGTGCCGCACTGCTCAAGGCGTGACAATGTACTAAAGACTCCCGGTCAAACTTCTAGGACTATCTACTGGTTTTATCCTCGACTGTTGCCTGCTTTCTTTTCACCGCGGGTAATCCGCTTAAGGATCCCTGTTGTTGCAAAGTGCCGAGGAAAACGCTGTCGCTATCGGTTTCGAGCCAGAACAGTTCCCCGCCAGCAGCTTGGTATAAAGTGACGCCGAACGAAGTCGCGGCCTCGCCATCGTTCAAATCAGCCGCGAGCGGAAGCGTATAGCGGCCTGCGTGGCTTCCGTCAGCGGTTGCTGTTCCCGAGAATCCTACGCCGGTATAGGTCGCCGGCGTGGCAGTGCCGCTCGCACTGGAAGCCTGAACGGAAGTATTCGCCGAGAATTGCGTCGTCGAGGGCGCGGGCGACGCAAGGACGGTCAACGTGACTCCGTCGAAGCTAGTGCCGGTGCCTCCAATTACATATTCCGAGCCAACCTGCGGAACAAATGTCCCCTGTGCCGTAAAGGTGAAATTGACCACTCCACTCGAAATGGAGAATCCTGTGACCTGCAGAACAGGAGTCAGAAAAGCCCACGGATCGCTCGCCAGTCCCGTGCCATTCAGCGCAAGGCTTGCAACACTTCCCTGGGCGATGAAATCGAATTCTCCGCCGTTGATGTTGAGATTGAGTTCCTGCGCGCCAAAGGCGTAGTTTCCGTTGAAGCTGCTGGTTGAAGTATTGGTTTGTGGAATTACAATTCCAGTTCCGTTGAGATCGAAGCCATCGAGATCGGCGATAAGCGCGCCGCCAAGACCACTGCTCGTGTTATTCGGATCGCTCAGGTTGAGGTTCGGGTCGGTCATGTAAATCCCGAGCGCGCTGATATCGCCCAGATCCCCGGGAGTTAGTGTCAGGCTGCCGTAACCGTTGTAGGTGGTCGAATCGACGCTCTCCGAAATGGAATACGATCCGCCGATGGAAGCTGCCTGGGCTTGAATCCCGTTCTGCACTTCGTTGTCGTCGGCCGTGCCGCTGAGTGTGCCGGAACTAGTGGTGAACATGCCCGCGGCGCCAAAGATATTTCCATACCAGTTGCTTTGCACGCCGAAGACAGACGTTCCCAGCGAGGAATTGGTGAACGTCGTCGATCCCTGTCCGAAAGCTGAGCCTATCATCGAGTCGCCGATGACTCCCGCGGCGTTATCGACATCAATCATGCGAATGGCTTCCGGTCCAATGGTGTAGTAATTGAGCGTGTCGGCGATACCGGTGCCGACGATCATGCCTCGGCCAAACTGGTCGGGCGCGGAAATCGTGGCATTGCTGAACGTGTTCCCAAGAGCCGGCGCGGTGGAAGCGCCAAAATCATCAACGTCGAAAACCCCCGCCAGCGTGCCGCCGCTCTGCGCGAAGTTGGTGGCGCTCAGGGTGAGTACGCCACCGTACACGATTGCATCGTAATTCGTGGGATCAACCCCCGAGAGGGTAAACGCGTAGCCGCCTCCAAGCGCGCTGGGCAAAGTCTGGAAATCTAGGCTGCCGCTGGAAGTGGCTGTGCCATCGTATTGAATGATGAGCGCGTGCTTGGCGTTCACGAATTGCACGCCCAGCGTCTCGACACCATCGATCCCAAGATTTGTGTTGTTGGTATCGAGAGTGAGAGTTCCCTGGCCGGTGGTTGCACTTACCGTCAGTGTCCCGCCCGTTATGTCGTCGCCGGTAGGCTGCGGTGAAGTAAGCCCAAAGCCGTCGTTGTAGTCCTGCTCTCCGGCAACGACTGTTCCGTTCGAGTCGATGGCGACCGACCCGGCAAGTGCGTAGAAGTTCGGGCCGCTATTGATGGCTTCCAGTCCGCTGAGAGAAAAAGAATAAAAAGTTGCGCCTGACGTAGAAACGTTGTTGGTCAAGCTATAGATTGCTGTACTCGATACATTCGGGGCCGTCGCCGCGACCGAATACGAGCCGAACGTTCCATCTGCCTTGAATGTCGAAGAGGTAGCCACGCCGCTGGCATTGGTTGTGTCGGTCTCGGTTGTCTGTCCGTTGGAGAACGTGCCGCTGGCGCCCGAGGCCGGAGCGGTGAACGTGACTTGAATTCCGCTGACCTGCGTTCCTCCCGTGATCGTGGCTTGCAGCGGATCGGCGAAGGCGGCGTTTACCAGCGTGGTCTGCGATGTTCCACCAGTCGCTTCGATCGTCACCGTGGTCACTGCAAGATTTGTCATGAAAAAGATCGCGTCTCCCGCAAATCCAGGCGCCGTCGCCGTTACTGAGAAAGGCCCTCCCGCGGTTGCATTCGCCGTCAAACTCACCGTGGCATTGCCGTTCGAGTCACTGGTCGCGGTGATGCTGCTCTTTCCGCCGGTAAATGTGCCGCTCGCTCCAGACGACGGAGCCGTAAAGGTAACCGTCACTCCGCTCTTTGCGCTGCCATTTTCCATGACCGTCGCCACCAGCGGCAGCGGAAATCCGGTGCTGATCGGCGCGGTCTGAGCGATTCCACCAGTGGCGGTAATCGACCCCGCGGAGACGTTCATGAGACCGAAGTTCGCCGTGCCCGTAACGTTGGGAGCCGTGGCACTGACGCTATACGTTCCCAATGTTTCATTTGCCGTCAAGGTCGCGGAGGCGTTGCCGCTGGAATCGGTGGTTACGGTTGTCGTGCTTTTACCACCCGTGAAGGTTGCGCCGGCTCCCGATGTCGGAGCGCTGAAGGTTACGCTCACGCCGCTGACTGGCGAGCCTCCGGAAGTAACCTGCGCCACCAGCGGCGTGGAGAACGCCTCTCCCACATCCGCGGTTTGCTCATTGCCGCTGCTGACCGCAATGGATTCTCCGCTGGGCGGAGTTGTGCCGCTTTTCGAGCCGCCGCCGCATGCCGGCAAAAGAATCGCAACCAGGGAGATCAGAAGAGCGCCGCTGGCGCGTTTGCGCGTCATTCTCATAGCGAATTCCCCTTTGGCTCGCTCTTGCCGCTCGCGCCGGGGCGTGCCTGCGGGGGAATCTCGATTCCGTGCTCGCTGCGAATCGTGTATGTTTCGCCGTGCAGCTTCAGTGTGCGTGCCAGGAACAGCGGCTGATCTTTGACGATCTTCATAACACCGGTGATTTCAAGCTGCTGACCATCGCGGATCGATGGCGCGCCTTTGCCGCGCAATCCGAACCTTCCCAAATTCACATCGACCGTGCCGGACGCGGTTGCGACGAGAACATGCGAACCGAAAACCTTGCCGGGACTCGATTTCGGCAGAACGCTCGTCACCGCGCCGCTGATGGTGACTTCGTCGCGAATGTCATAACTGAAGGGACGGGGAGCAGCCGAGGATTGAGCAGCTAGCGTGGCCGGCATCGCAAGGAGCAATCCCTTCAAAAGCAGCGTCGTAATTTTGTTCGGTCGCATCCAGTGCTTGCGCTTCATAAATCGTTCCTCACTGCTGGCGCCTTCGTCGCCTCTCCCGAGCTACTGTTGGAAGAAATAACCCAAAGTTAGCTGATTCGTGTCAGTCTCAATCGCGATCGAGTTTCCAGTTCCGCTGATCAGGTAATAGTTGAAAACGTCGGCATTCGTGCCCGTGGTGACATCCAGTCCTGTAATTGTGCCGGTAAATACGCCGTCAGCATTGGCGGCGTACGTCCCGCTGACTGAAAGCCCTGGAGTTTCTGCCGGGGTTGAAGTCAGCCAGTTAAGATCGAAAGTTCCGGAGAACGTGTCGCCGGTTCCGGTTGCCGTCACCGGGCCGACATCGTCGAATTCGCCGTGCCGGTTCTTGTCCCATCCCGTCGCGTTGAGCGCATAGGCGCCAAGGAACATGCTGGCAGAGAACGGGCTTCCGGTTTGCTGGTAGCTAAGTCCGCCCATCGTGTCAGTCGAATCCATGGAAATGGCGGTCGCGTGGCCATTCCCATCCAGATAGAGCTCGAGATCGAACACGACTTGGCCGCCGGCCTCGTCGGTGGCGGTGACGCCGGTGAGGGTGAGTCGACCCGTGCCGGCATCGGGCTGGCCTGAGCCAGAGGCATCCACCGTGTACGTTCCAGCCGTAATCGGAGCCGGTGCCTGCGTTTCGGTTCCAGTCAGGTCGTTGTAGTTGATGTAGCCGCCGACGGAAAAGCCCGGGCTCGCCCCCAGGGTCAGCAACGCAACCGTTTGCAGCGCCCCGGCCGAATCAGACCCAATCAGGCCGACCACGTAATTCGTTCCCGACACTGACGAAGAGCTGAACGAGCCGGTCTTCGTACCCTGATTCAGCGCCGTTCCTCCGAGATCGCCGAGATAGTTGTCATTGCTTTCCACCAACCGGAGGTCATTGGCGTCGACAACATAGCCGGCAAGAACGATCTGCGGGAAATCGCCGGAGTCGGTTGGATTTAGTGTCAACTCGACGCGCCCCAGTGAATCGGCGCCGGATATCGTGCACGAGCTGAAGGTTTCCTCGTTAAACATCGAAGTATCGTCGTTGGCGTCGAAAATGCTGTTCGCCAGCGGCGGCGTGGTGCCGCCGCAATTCGCGATATCGAGCACGCCACCCATGGCGATCGGGTTGCCGAACGTATCCAGCCCATTGAGTCCAAACGCGTAGCCCTCTTGTGCGACGGAGGTGCTGGTCTGAAAATCGAACGTTCCGCTTCCTGATGCCGAGCTGTCGAATTCCGTAACAAATGCCTTCTGCGAGTTGCTCGGCAGTAAAGCGGCGTCGAGAGTAATCACCCCGTTCACGCCCACGTTTGGATCGGTGCTCGCGCAATCGGAACCATTACACGTGGCCAGCGTGATCACAAAATCAGTATCGGTCGTCTGCGCAATGCTGCTGGCCGCCGGATTAATACTGTCACCGTCCGCGTAAAGGTAGTCGACAAAATCGAGTTCACCGGCGGTGATAGCGCCGCTCGAAACGTTAATGGCACCAGCCAGCGAGAAGGGATAGCCGAGCGTGTTATATCCCGACAGCGAGAAAACGTAAGGGCCTGATGCGAGGCTGGTGAGGTTGGTGTTGTTGAGACTGAACGTGGCCGTGCTGGTCGCCGATGGCGCGGATGCAGTCACCGAATAACTTCCTGCCGTGCTGTTCGCGGTGAATGTCGATGCCTCCGCTACGCCTAAGGCGTTGGTCACCGCAGTCGTCACGTTCGAGCTCGTGCTCGCAAACGTGCCGCTCGCGAGCGATGCGGGGGCGGTAAAGGTTACGGTCACGCCGGTCAATGGAACGTTCGTCCCGCAAGCATTGGCAGTCACCGAGGCCTGCAGGTCGGTCACGAAGGCAGTGCTGATGGTCGCGCTTTGCGGCGTGGTTCCACCGACGGCCGCGACGGCGGGCACGACGTTACTCAAGCTGAAACTGGCCGAAGAAGAAACGCCGGAGGTCGTAGCTGTCGCGGTGTAGCAGCCTGCGACGGTGTTCGCGGTAAATGTCGTTGACACAGCCAGGCCGGTTGCATCGGTGGTTTCAGTATCCGTGCCCGTGCCGTTGGCGAATGTTCCGCTCGCCCCGGCCACCGGAACGGCGGTAAAGACTACGGTCGCGCCGGTGATGGGATTGGAAAAATTATCGGTCACCGTCGCCTGCAAAGTCTTCAAAAACGCGGTGCCCTTTGTGGCGTATTGCGGCGAGCCGCTGCCGCCGGTGATCACCGCCGCAGCGCCCGTGAGGTTGGTTAAGCTAAAGTTCGCACTTGTGCTCACTCCCGATACGCTTGCGCTGATGGTGTACGTTCCAAGCACCCCGCCGGCGGTAAGGGCGGGAGTAGTCGCCACGCCGCTTGCGTTTGTCGTGGCTGTCGCAGTGGCGCCGGCGGCGGAGGATGCCGATGCCGCGAAGGAGCCGCTCGCTCCCGTCGAGGGCGCGGTAAACGTAACGACTGCGCCGCTAACCGGGTTCGAATCGCTATCGACGACCGTGGCTTGCAGCGCGGAGGCAAAGTTGCTGCCCGCTGCCGCCGATTGATTTGATCCGGCGGTCGCCGTGATTGTGGCTGCGGCTCCGGCAGTGTTGGTCAGGCTGAACGTTGCCGAGGTGGCGCCCGTAGCCGAAGCGGTAACCGAATACCCGCCGGCAATCGTATTCGCCTTGAAGCTTGTCGCCGTGGCGATGCCGTTGGAAAGCGTGGTTTCAGTGTCGGTAGCCGTTCCGTTGACAAACGTGCCGCTGGCGCCCTTCGACGGAGCGGTGAACGTAACCGTCACGTTGCCGACCGGCGAGCCGTTATTGGTGACGCTCACCTGCAGCAGTTGAAAGGATTGGCCGATCTGTTCGCTCTGCGGAGTGGTTCCTTTGACAGCGGTAATCACGTCGCCCGTCTGGCTGGGAGGCGGGGTCGAACTTGAACTGCCGCCACAAGCGATCAGAAATGCCAACAGCAGGAAAACTGCCGCCGACATTGGAACGAGCAGAATCCTGCGGCTACTGCCTCTCATAAGCCGCCTTCTGTAGTCGCAGGCTTTTCTTTGCGCGCGCGAGCCGGCCTTTGTTCTCCTGGAACACGCTCATGCACGAGCAGGCCATGCGGGCTGCGAAGGATGACGGTGCGCCCGCCGACGGTAAGTTGACGTACCAAAAGATAGTCTTTGCCGTGCAGCGACAACATCGCGCCGAGCATCCGCACCGGCGCGCCTTTCTCCAAGGCTGATTTTGTTTGCTCGCTTAGAAATGGGCCAAGGTGGGCATCGACCACCCCCTGCGAACTGGCAACCAGCAGGTGCATCCCTGCCGGGCTGCCTACGGCATGCTGCGTTACCACCTGATCGACCGTGCCGGTAATCGTTACTTCGTGGGCAGCGTCGTACGCAGGACCAAGACCGCTTGAACTCGACGGAGCCGCGGTTTGCGCAGGCGAGAAGATAATGGAAGCCACTGCGAGTAAAGCACTTACCAGCGTGATCGCAACCGCACGCCTGGCAGACCTGCCCCTGGTAGCGCTCTTGTTCACAGGGCAGCCAAACGGACTATCTCGTTCCAAACTGCTCCCACTGCCGCGCAGGTTTCTACGTGGTCGGAACACTTCTCTCCTTGTGATTTGGTCCGAGGTGAGCAGCCGCGCCCGGACCAGCGCGGTTAGGGGATGATGGAGCTTACCATTAATCGCGTCTAATCTTCCAGAGATTTCTTGGGGGTTGTACCTTCGATACAGGGCCTCTGGCCGCGTCCGGAGCCTGTCCAAAAGGCTCCACGGATTCCGATTCCCTCTACACAGGCTTCGTGGACCTCGAGCAAACGGGCCCGTCAGCCGGCGTAGATTAAGTGCTACTCTCCCGGCTTGGTTACGACCGCTCCGAGCCGATTTGCAATCCCCCGCGAGCGTCGCTCCAGAATCGTCGATTTAACGCGGGACCGGTCGGATTCGGGCCACAGCTCCTGCAACGCCTGCCAGGCCAGCTCTTCGCGGCCGCTATAGAGATCATTGAGAATGATCGTAAGGACATTCTTGACTGCGGGAAACTGGTCCATAAACAACTTATCGCTATACCGAGACTGGCGGAATTTGGCGAGTTGGTCGGGAGTGAGGTGGCTGCGGGCCGTCGCGATTTGCTCGTCGTATTCCGCCCGGTGCTCGGAGCTGACATCGATGAGTTGGTTGCCTTCGAGCCGAAAAAATACGACAGGAGTAACGGCCTGATTCTCCGGCAGCATGAAAAATTGAAATGCGGAATCGGCAATGCGAATCTCGACCGCGCCCTCCGGGTTTTTTTGGAATTCTGCGGGAAGCTGGCTGCGAATCTCACGGATCAGGCGCGGCAGCTTGCTGAGGCTGGCGATCCAGTATTCGTAGCAGCAGAGCGCGCCGCTGGTGTGTCCGTCGAAGATGACTTCCGGCTTGCCCGAGCCGCTGATGTCGCTGCCCGAGATGACGTCGATGGACATCGTCCAGTTTTTCCCGATGGCTTTGCGCGAGCCTTGCGGCGGCGTGATCGTCCCCACGCAGCGGAACTCGTAGCGCCGCTTACCGGACGGCCGAAGGCCGGGAACGATGCGCACGGTGTATTCGTTAAAATGCCGCGGCTGCCGGTAATCCGCTGAACCAGGGCAGGAGAAGTTGGAATCGGCCGCGAATGCAAAAGACGCTGCGAACATAACGAGAAGCGGCGCAACGAATGCGGACAATCGAGCTGACACTCTGATTTGAGTTGCCGTAAAAATGTGCATCTTAGTTCAATCAGCTGGATTGTTTTCGATATGACGTAAGTCGATTCGCCATTTCGGACGCTTGCGACTGTACTTTCACTTCGGATTTTCCGTCGGTCCATTCGCCTGCGAGGCATCGCCCGGCGCAGGGGTGCCTTTCGAAGTCGCGTGGCGTTTCCACGCCGGCGAACCGAAGTAAGCCGGATTCATTTCAGTGGTCACTGACTCCTGAACTTTTTGCATCATGGCACGCGATCTCTGAACGGTGAGCGTTTTGCGGATTTCGTTTTCGGCTTCGCTTAGCGGCTCCGTCTCTTTCAAAACAACCTTGTAGATGTAGAAGCCGCCCCCTTCGGCGATGACGGGCGAGACTTCCCCCGGCTTTAAATCGAATACGAAAGCTTGCGTGGAAGGCAGGCCGGAGCGGCGCACTTTTTGTAACGTGGTCGAGGGCGGCGGCGTGGTAAGGCCAGCGAAGTCGTAAGCTTCTTTTTGCAGCTTGCCGAAATCTTCGCCGGCGGCGGCGCGGGCGCGAAGCGCATCGGACTCCATCTTCATTGCTTCTTTGTCGGCGCCGGTGTCGCTTGCCTTGGACTGAACTTCCGACGCTGCGTTGGGGTTGGGCCGGTTTTGTCGTATGTCGGGAACAGTGATTCGCTCGAGGTTCGCTCTCTCGAAACTCGCGGCGTTTGAGCGGTAATAGTCTTGGATGTCCTTCTCGGACAGATCGGCAGCTTGATCCTCAATTTCGTGTACCAGATCCTGCGCCAAAATCTGCAACCGGGCGAACGCGATCATCTCCTGGTAATGAGCTTTCTTATCGAGGCCACGCTGCTCGGCTTCATGCGCCATCGCCAGCAATCGCGGATACGAAGCCGCCAGCTGGCGTTGCGTAGTCGGCGGCAT
>JASICF010000172.1 GCA_030044775.1 Candidatus Sulfotelmatobacter sp.
CTTGTAGGGGCTCGATGGAAGCAATTCGTAGTCCCCGCCGTTTCCCCCGTTGTAGTTGACGAATTGCACGACTGCTGCCGATGCAGGAAAGAAATTTCCCGAAGGCCAACCCGTGGGGGCTCCCGCGGGCGGAGCAATCATGGCGTTTGTGCTGAATGTAGAGCTGACGAAACAGTCGTCGAACGTAGTCAGAGGCACGTCATAGTAGGCGCAGTTGGTCGACCCGCCATTGCCGGTGGACCACACGGGATACGTACCGGCATTGATCAGGTTGTTCGTGAAAATAAAGTTGCTCATCGGCGTACTGATTGAGACCTGATCGCCGACGATCAACATGGTCGCGGACGGAAACGCAGTAACATGATTGATGGTCACGCTTTGCAGTAAGGGCGCGCCGGCGTTGGTGGAGATTTCCGCAAACTGGCTCGGACCCTGGTAGAGAACGCCGTCGATGTCGTCGATCACGATGTCGTGGATGCTATACCGCTCGCCTGCAATAGTCGTCCCGTTATTGCCGGATAAGGCGTTGGCGATCTGCACACCGGCGCCCACGTGGCTGATCTGGGTATAACGCAGCGTGACATCGGTAAGCTCGCAAATCGAACACTCATTCGTGTCGCCGCTGCCGGCTTGATTCTTGGGGGTCAGCACAACGGCGAAGCCACTCTGCGAAAAACCGCCCCAGACGTCATCCATGATGTTGCTGTCAAGCAGGACGCGCTGCGCATTTTTCAGCTCGACAAAATTCTTCACAATGAATGGATTCCCGTTGGTTCCCCCGACGTATCCAGGCTGTCCCTTCAACCAGGTCAGCGGCTTGAACATATGGTTTTGGCTGATTTGAATATCGGCCGGGGTCCCGGTTGCAGCGCCTCCGCCAAACAGTATGTTTTCGCCGGAGGCTTCGAGAAAATTGTCAGTGATCTTGTAAGGCCCCATGGGCGGGCTTCCAAGTCCGCCCGCTATGGCCTGCGAATCGGTGCACGATCCCGTAATCGAGACACAATGAAAATCGGTGAAATACGAGTCGATCGCCGATATGTACGTGCCGCCCTCAAGCCATATCCCGCGATTGGTGTCATCCTGAGCGGTGCCGTGTACCCACACGCGGTCGAAAATAATATTGTCGGCCGTACCTCCTGCAACTATGGACGCCAGCGACGAAACAAAACCGGTTCCTGCTGCGCGTGTGATTTCGAGGCCGATCAGCCGGTAGTAGTTTGCGCCCGAAGCGAAGATCACGGGGCCAATATCGGAACTTGGCAACGACAGTGTGGCAACAACTTTATTCGTGGAGGCGCAATTCAGGGCCGGCCGGCCGGGCAACGAAGATACGCCCGCATAGCAGGGAGTTAGGCGGCTGCCTTCGGCCGGCAGCACAGAATCGTCCGCGCTGGTGCGAACGATGACCCAGTTATTGTCGTTGCAATTCTTTGCTGGAAACGTGTATGCGCCGCTAAAAGTTGCACCCGCCTGCAGTTGAATCGTCTCGCCGCAGCTCGCGTCGTTCAGCGCGGATTGCAAATCTCCTCCCGAGTTGACTGTGATTGTGCTCCCAGGCGCGGGTGTGTCTGCCATTGCGGTTTGAATATAGATTCGAGGCAACTCGGCCGGGCCGTCGAAAGATCCGCTCGGCGAACTGGCGGCCACCGTCAGGCTCAAAGCAGAGGTTGCGCTATGGCCCGCGGAATCGGTCACTTTTGCAGTAAGCGGATACGCCCCAGCCAGGGTAGTTGTGCCCGAGATCAGGCCACTGGAATTCTCTAGCTCAATTCCCGACGGCAGCGATCCGGTTGCGAAGCTCCATTCATAGGGAGCTAGTCCGCCGGTCGCTATGAGCGACGAACTATAAGGCACACCGGCGTCAGCGACGGGCAGGGCAGAGGTAGTAATCGCCAGGGATGCCGGCGGCATAACCGTAACCGTCGCCGATGCGGCGAGGCTTCCTCCTGTCACACCGCTTACCGTGGTCGATTGACCGGCGCGGGACGCCTTGATTACCACCGCCGTATTGCCGCTCACATCCGGGGCCGTGAATAATCCGTTGCTCGAAATCGTACCGGCACTGGCCGACCAGGTGACAGTCGTGTTGGCTGTTCCGCTCACGCGCGCCGTAAATTGCAACTGCCCGAGCGAGCCAACTATTGCGTTATCCGGCGTCAGCGAAAGGCTGAGGGATGGGTCGGATGGGGTAGCGACAGTATTCGATGCAGGCGTGCTGCATGCGATGTCGAGAGCTATCAGGCAAAACGATAATGCAAGAGAACAGTATTTCCGTGCAATTTTTCGACCTTGTCCGCGGAGTCTTGCTCGTTCCAATAGCCAGACGCTGCCCATGGGGGATGACCTCGAGATGGAGTTGGGGGACCATCGTTCGAGTCCTTACCAAAGACTGTAGAAAAGAGATTGCGCTGCCGTTAGATCACGCAGGGACGAAGCTCTTAGCGCCCAACGGGACATGTCTGCAGTACATGCCCTTCGCGGCCTTGACATGGAAATAGGCCGGTGCGCTCGAACAGTTTTGCCGAGGGTCGCGAGATTTATCGATCTATATGCCTTGTTGCGGATCTGGACTTGCAGCGCTAATCGAGGAGGAGATAAGCGGATTGAGATCGCCAGGCGCGGGAGCAAGATCTTCAACATGAAGAGCTCGATCACTGGTATACGCCCACCACAAACCGATCGCGTAGATCGCGCCGGCGGCCAGCAATTCCGGAATCAGTTGCCGATACGAATGGGGCGTAGCCACAGATTGCATAAAGAAAAGAAAGAGCGCAGGAGGGGCGCTCAAGAGCAGTGGCAACAGATAGGCTTGCCGCACATAAGTCCAGAGCCGAATGCCGAGGCGGCGGCAAAGGTGGCGAGGCATGAACAACAGGTAAGTAACTGCTAATGGAATTGCGGTGCCGGCTGCATCACCGAGAATCCCAAACGGGCGCACCAGCAAGATGCTGAAAATCAGGTTGGCAATTCCTTCCAGCAGAGCCACGACTGCGAACTGGCCGTGTTTACTGATGCCAAACAGAATGCGCGACGAAGCCGATTGCATCAGCATCAGCGTAGTAGGAACGATGAGCGTAATCAGTACCGGGTAGCCCAGCGCAACGTATCTTTTTCCCAGCCACACTTCGATGATGGATCTGCCCATGATGATGAACGTTGCCGTCATGGGAAAGGTCGTGAAGGCGCAAACGCGGTTTCCGGCAATGAAGATTTTTCGCAGCCGATCCACATTTCCAGCGGCATCGGACTGGCTCGACATGGGGACAAAAATCTGCGCCAGGCTGCTGACCACCTCGCCGGCGTAATCGACCAACCGCGAGCCGGCATAGAAGTAAGTGATCGCCGCAGAAGAAAGAAATGTTCCGATCACGATCGCGTCGGTCTTGAAGCGCAGCTGAGCAGCAACGATGATCATGAACGTTACGCCGCTGTAATTCGCCATTCGCTGAAACGAGTCGCGATCCACATGTGCCCTGGAAAACTCTATCGATATGGTGCGTAGCGCGATCCCCGCGCGAACGATCGACGCCAGGAAGGGCATGCCGACAGTAATCAGCGCTACCGTGAGCAGTCCATAACCACGTTCTAGGAAAACTACAATCAATACGAGACGCAACAGACTGGAAACGATATTTGTCCAGTTGAGGATGTAGAACTTCTGCAGCCCTTCGAGCACTCCGCCGAACATGCCAAGGGGAAAGCCCATGGCCACCGAGGTTCCCACCACGATCAGCAGCCAGCGTGCGTCGCTCTGTAGCGCAGGCGCAACATGAAAAATACGATCGACGTAGAGCGATCCGGCCATCGTCAGGACCAGACACAGCACCCCAACGCAGGAGTAAGTGAAAAGAGCCGTATTAATCAGGCCAGTCAGTTCGTTCAGATCATGAGTGGCCGTATATTTCGAAACAAAGCGGATGATCGACGAGCGAATTCCGAAATCAAAGATTCCGTAGTAGCCGGTCAGGGAAAATATCAGCACCCAGATACCGAAAGCCGCGTCGCCCAGGTGATGCAGAATGAATGGTGAGAGAAAAATCCCCACCAGGATGTTGACCGCTAGCGCGACCCAGCTCGACCCGACGTTCTTGACGACTTGAATCTTTTCCAGTTTGCGCATAGATTCGCGGCGGCTGCGCTGAACGAACGGGCAGAGGTTCGCAAACGCTCCTATGATAGCCGACAACGTGCGAGGCGGACCCTGCTTGTGCACCTTGGGATTCGGTGCAGGTTCGTGAATTCAAAACAATCTGGCTTCCTGACAAACCAAACTAACTGCCGCTAGCGGCTCGAAGCCGGCAGCACACTGAATACAACGTCAATGCCGTGCGGCTCAAGTTCGATTTCCTGTTCGCGCCTCCTGTTCGCTAGATCGTACAACGCGAGGTGAGACGGTTTGTGGCGTTGATTGCCGGCATTCTTGATCCATGCCACATTTTCGACAAGCTTCGTTGGCCGAACTCTGGTGAATCCCACCCATAGCCAGCGTTCATCAAGCGGGAGCACGCCACGGCACCAACCTAAGACCTGGCCTGATTGATTGCTCATCTCATTGAGGTCAATGGTTTCTTCAATCTTCAATGTCTTGCGGTTCGCAATAACCACGTGGCCATCCACGGTCGTGAAATAGATGCGGTCGCCGAAAATGTATCCGTCATGTGGCCGCTGGATGGCGATATCAATGCGTAAGCCTGGTCTGGTCAGGCAAATCGCATCACGTTGCTGTAACCGCGTCACCCAGACCTCGCCATCCAGCTCGAAGACGTGATTCGGATGTGCCTGGTGCGGCTTGGTGGAAGCGACCTTGCGATAGTCGACTCCTCGTGAATATCGCACCCACGGGTCTTCGCTCAGAACGCTCCACTCTCTCACCAGAGTCCCATACAACGTGGTTTCGACCACCATATCGAGACCGGTCACCGCAGCCAGCAGTGTTCCTCTGTCGGTTGGGCAAACATGATGGAGATCGTTGAAGCAGGGCAATGAAATGTAATGCAATCGCCGGAATGCCGGAACTTCGTAAATCAAAATTTCTGTAGACGTGCAAAGATACAGCTTTTCATTGCGCAACGATGCTGACTTAAAGAGAATGGACGGCAATTCATCCGGGCATGCCTCGGGTGGAGATACGTACTCGATGCGCGCGCGAGATCGATTGGTGGCGGTGTCCAGCTCGATGAGCAGCGCCTGTTCGTAAGATTGCCACTCCTCCAGCTGGCGAAAGATCGTGCCGCGCTGCCGCCCGCCTGAGATGTAGAGGCTGCTCATGAATCTGGATGAAAGGCGAACTGAACCGCCGAAAATATCATGAGGCCCTTCGGTGCCCGGAAGATAGTTATCGACTTTGTTCAGCCACGGGAATGTGAGGTTCGACGAGCGCGAGCAGTTCGTTTTTCAGGAATGGGCCGCATGCCAGTAAGCCGGATAGGAGCGGATCGCGGCGATTCGCGGTAAGGCTGGCCTTCTCCAAAGTGCTGACAAACCCTCCCGCGCTCTCGACCAGCGCAGCGCCGGCTACGACGTCCCACTCATTCTTCGGGGTCAGCGTGAAGGTTACATCGGCCAATCCCGCCGAAACCAGCGCCAGCTTGTAAGCAACCGATCCCATGGGTCGAATGCTCAGGGAAGAGTTCTCGAACACCTTCCATTCGCCGCGCTTCACTTCGCTGCGACTGGCGAGCACCAGGGCGCCATCCAAACTTCTTCGCTGGCTTGGCTGTGCCGGTTTGCCGTT
>JASICF010000173.1 GCA_030044775.1 Candidatus Sulfotelmatobacter sp.
AAATAACCAGGTTGAGAATTGCGATTCCTCTCGGAATGCGGCCAGGTTTTGGTACGCCTTCAGAAAGGCTTCCTGAACCGCGTCTTGGGAATCTTCGCGGTTGTGCGTGATGCTCTGAGCAATTCGGAAAAGTCTTTGGTCGTATCGCTTTACCAGTTGTTCGAAAGCATCAACATCTCCTTTCTTGCGGGCGTGGACAAGATCCAGGTCGTTGCTAGTTTCGAATTCTGCCGAGTTCGCGTTCATGGTCTTTGTGGCACAGCTCACTGCACCACGACTGTGCCGGTCATCTTCGGGTGTACCGAGCAGTAGTACGAATAAGTTCCCGCTTTTGTAAACTTGAAGGAAAACGTTTCGTCCGTATCTATCACCTTGGACTTGAACACGCCGTCTGTACTTACGGTCGTATGAGGAATGTCGTCTTTGTTTGTCCATGTGACGGTCGCTCCGACCGGTACTGTAATTGTCTGCGGGCCAAACACGAAGTTGTCTATTTTTACTTCTGCGTTTGCCGCGGACTGGTCATTGGCCTTGACGGTTGTTGATCCCGCGACCAGCAGCGCGATCCCAATTGCTACCGAGGCTGTGAAACGTGCAATCCAGGCATTTTTTCGGTTCATTGGTTTGTTTCCTTTAGTAGTTCGATTTTTCTTGTTTCGTTCTTATTCTTTTGGGCCGAGCTCCTCAGCGTTCCACCAAGACTTGAATTAACGGCCACCGGCGCCGCTGCCACTTCCTGATGCCGGAGAGCCCGAGTCCGCAAGGAGCGAATCAACAACCGCAAGGCTGCGACCGCTGACCAGATAGTTCACGTTTGTGATTCCCAATACTCGTTGCAACTGGTCGGCCGGCACTTTCATCGGCCCGGCTGAGGGAGCTGTTCCTGGCGCAGGCTGGGGGAATGCCGTCGACATCGCCGTGTGGAACGATACCTTGCCTTCTACCTTCTGCATGATCTGGTGAATGTGGCCGTTCAACACCGTTACGGAACCGAAGCGCTTGACGTAGGACAACGCTTGCTCGCTGTCGTCGGTTCCCCACCCCCAATCTGGATAGATCGTCCACAACGGAATGTGTGCGAAGAGCACAATCCGAGTACTGGCAGAGCGGCCTTTAAGATCGTCCTCCAGCCACTCCAGCTGTTCGTGACCGAGCGATCCCATGCCGCCGGCCTTGAGATTGGCGACATTCACGAGCCCCACAAAGTGGACGCCCTTGTGATCGAAGCTGTACCAGCCGCTCCCTTTCGTACCCTTCCCATAGCGCTGCAGAAATTGCTCGCCGTTATCGGCCAGCATGTCGTGCTCACCTGGGACAAAGTAGGTCTGTTTCGCGGAGGCTCCTTTTAATGCTTGATCCAGCGTGTCGAACTCACTCGGCTTCGAGAGCTGACTCAGATCACCGGTGTGAATAATGAAATCGGGTTTCTGGGGCAGCGCGTTGATCTTGTCGATCGCCACCTGCAGGGTAGCGGTCACGTCTGGGTTGGCCGGCTTGTTAAAGCCGATGTGGCTGTCGCTGATCTGCACAAAACTGAAGTCCATCCCCTTGCCCGCCTCTTTGCCGCGGCCTTTGGCGAACGCTCGGGACGACGGGATGCCGCCACTCATCGTCCAGACGAGGCCTGTGCCCGCCCATGCCATGCACTTCAAAAATCCCCGACGATCAACGCCGTCGTTGTTGAGGTCTTGCAATTTCTGATCGATAAGGTCGTTGTTCTTGTCGTTCATTTTGCCTCCGTCTTTTCCTGCCGTTCACAGTGAATAACCGGAATTGCTCGCCTTTATTCCATCTGAAATTGCAAAAAGTTATCTTTGGGACCCGTCGCACCCGGTTCGGATGCCTGTCAGTATTGATAACTGACGAGTAAGGCGCTTATTCCAGCTTCTTGTCAGCAGGACGTAACGAGTGTGTAAAGAATTAAGCAAATAAGTTTCTTACCGGCAGTTAGGAGCTGAAATGGGGCCCTCATGCGTTTAGCCCGGAAGGTTTACACCGCTAAGAAAGCCGCCCAAATGCCCGGTCAGCGCCACGATTCCGATCGCCAGAACTTCCAGCGCCAGGCGGTAGGCCGGCAAGTAAACTGTCCGTTGGCGCGCGCGGAAATGCACCCACCACACCAGCCAGATCATCAGCGTTGAAACACTCGCCAGAACGAGGTGCAGCAGCAGAATGCCCTTCAATTTCTGTCCCTCGAGTTGGAACTGCCACGCGAGTACCCCAGTAACAAGGGCCGGAACAGTCGAAATCGCGGCCACCAGCAGGTTGTAGTAGGCTGCGTCAGCCAAGCCGCGTCGTTTCGTCCATTGCGCGAAAAGGTCGAATCCGACCGCTGTGATAAAGAGGGCGATTGGGAAATGGATCAGCACCACATGTTGCGCGTGCTTCGCCAGAAGTGCCGTCTTAAGATCAAAAGGATTTACCATCGCCTGACCTGTCCCAGAAATCTGCTTTTCCGCAGTCACGATCCGATTCGTGTGAAATGAGCTTCACCGTGGATAACGGACTTATTGCCGGTTTATTCCGCTGGATTTCATAATTTCGAGAACTTGGCGAATTTGTCGTTCAACATGGAAGCGTGGAGTCAGCGCGGGCTTCGCTATTTCGTGATCGGAGACGCGAGTACTGCGGACATTGATCGTCTCGCAAGACTATTTAAAGCTGCGTCATAGATTGGACAACCGTGATACCTGAAAGATTAAGGCACAGACCTATAGCCTAGTGTCGAGGCCGGCGGTACCCAGCTTTCGAAAACCGCGAAAGCTGGGCCAGCCTCAATTGGAATAGTTCCCGCAAAAGTGGGCCAGCCGCCAGATAGCATGAAGGCTAATCCGCAATTACATCTAGGGATTCACTTGCAGCGTGATATTCGAGCTATGCATCAGATTCTGGAACATCGCAGTGACGGTGACCGTGTAGGTTCCAGCCGGCGTCGTACTCTCCGTCTGCATCGTCAGCACATCCGTGGAAACGCTCCCGCCGGTCAACGTCACCTGATTCTGCGCCAGTGTACAGCTCGCATTCGCAGGACAGCCGCTGACACTCAACGTGACCTGCTGGTTAAACTTGGCAACCGGAGTGAGGGAAATCGTCGGCGTGCCTTCGGATCCCTGCGCCAACGTGATCGAGTCAGGCGAAGCCGAGATGCTGAAGTCAGGACCTGAGCCGTTCAGCGTAACTTGCTGCGGCGTGTTTGCAGCGTTGTCGGCGAAATTCAGGGTTGCAGTTTGCGCCCCGTATGCGCTGGGCGTAAAGGTCACGGTGACCTCGCAGCTTGCGTCTGGTCCCATGGAAAGTGGCGGAGTGCCGCAGGTGCTTACTTGCGAAAACTCGCCGGAGTCGGCTCCGCTGATACTGGTTGAGTTTAGGCTCAATTCAGCTCCGCCGGTGCTGGTGAAGGTCAAAGCCTTGCTTACCGGCGTGTTCAGAGGCCACGTGCCTAGGGCAAGCGTGGAGCCCGAAGCAGTTCCTGCAGGCGCCAAGGGCACATAGCGAATGCGGTTGCTGCCGGCGTCGGCGATGTAGAGGTTTCCTGAAGCATCAACGCTGCTTCCCGAGTTTGACAGTTTGGCGGCGGTCGCGGGACCACCGTCCCCGCTGAAACCGCCCTGTGTTGGCTCGCTCGCAGTACCCGCGACTGTGCCGATTTCGTTTGGCCCACCGACGCTCGTGGTCAGAACATCGACTCGCTGCACCAGAAAGTCGTTGCCGCCCGAAATAAACAAATCGCCGGCAGGGTCCAGCGTCACCAGCAAGGGATTCCACATCGCGGCCTTCAATGCAGGGCCGCCGTCTCCCATCGGACCCGGCTTCCCGTCCAGGGCGTAGGGGTTCAAGATGCCGGCCGTCGTGATAACCCGCACCGCATTGTTCCATTGATCCGCGACGTAAACGTTACCGGTGCTATCCACAGCAACTCCGCTGGGATGATTGAGCCACGTCTTGACCGCGGCGCGACCACAGGTGTTATTGAAGCTGCAATCTCCCCGCGCACCGGTCCCGGCGATGGTCTGAATGTCTTTCGACCCGATCGTGATTCCGGCTATCGTAGTGCTCGACGTCCCCATGTTTACAGCACGTACCCGGTAGCCCTGGGGATCTCCGATATACAGATTGCCGGAGCTATCCACAGCAAGGCCTAAGGGAGTCGTGAACGTCGCCGCAGTTGCCAATCCTCCGTCGCCACAAGCAGGGTTTATGGTAGTGGCAGCACAGCCCAGCCCCGTTCCGGCGACGGTAGTGATCATGTTTTTGTTCAGGTTCACTTGCCGGATCACGAGGTTATTGGTGTCGGTAATATAAAGGTTTCCGAAATTATCAAGCGCAATGTATCCCGGCGAATTCAGGGTCGCGGCGGTCGGCGAACCACTGTCGCCGCTATAACCCGCAATCCCGGTTCCGGCTACCGTGGACACGGTGAAGGTGCAGCCGTTATTCGTAAGCTTGCGCACGACATTGTTGGCCTGGTCGGAAAAATAGACATTTCCCACAGCATCTTCGGCCACGGAGTAAGGGTCGGCGAGTTGAATGCTCTGCGCGGTAACATTATTGCCCAAGGGGCCGCCGGCGACGGTTTGAATGTCGCCGCCGTTGGTGAACTCGCGGATGCGTTGGTTGCCGGTATCGGAAACATAGATATTTTCATTCGAGTCCACGTAGACGCTCGCCGGCAGGTTGAGAAAAGCATCGACTGCCGGGCCGTTATCTCCAAAAAAGCCTTGCGTGCCAGTTCCAGCGATCGTCGAGATAACTCCGTTCCCGTTGACGAAGCGGATCTTGGCGTCGCCGGTATCGGCAATGTACCCGTTAAAAGATGAGTCGATATAGATGCCCTGTGGCAAGCGCAAAAGCGCGTGAATAGCGTCGCGGCCGTCGCCGCAGCCACTGGTTGCGCTTGGACAATCCGCGCCCATCTGGCCTGCATAGGGATTGATGGTAGTTCCCGATCCTCCGTTCGCCCCGCCCGCAATCTCGCGGATTTCCTGGTCGTGAGTATCGGCGATGTAAATGTTTCCTGCGGCGTCGACAAAGACTCCCTGCGGCTGATTTACCTCGGCCGCGCTGGCCGGGCCACCATCGCCGCAAGTACGGTTGGTCGATATGCTGCACGCGCTCCCATCACCGACGATGGTTGCAATGCAGCCTGCGCAGACGCTGGTTCCGGCGATAGTCTCGGTGCTCGCGTTCGGGTTGACGACGCGGATGCGGTTATCCACCGTGTCGGCAATATAGATGTTGCCGATGGCATCGACCGCGATCGAAGTGGGAATGTTCAGCTCCGCCGTCGACCCGGTCCCCGCAGCCGGCCCACCATCGCCGCAGGCAGGAGGGTTGTTTCCGATGACGTCATCGCACTTGATTCCAGTGCCAGCGACCACGGTGATCGTGCCGTTCGATACCTCAAAAATGCGGGAGAGCTTCACATCCGAGAAGTAGATGTTGCCTTTGTTGTCGATCGCCATACCAGTCGGAGCGCCCACCGTTGCCGAGCCTACCGCGCCGGGAATCCCGGCGAGCCCGCCGTATCCCTTGCCGGTGTAATTCTGCACCGTCCCGCTGGCCAGTAACTCAAACACGTAAGCGGAAGCAGGAGGCGCAATATAAAGATTGCCCGCTCCATCCTTAACCACAGACGTCGGTCCCGGGAGATCGAGATCCAGCGGCTGGCTCGGTGTAGCGCCTCCGCCTGCAATCGTATTGATGGTGTTGAGCGGCTGACACTGCTGTCCTTTGCCGACGACGCCGACGCCCAACACAAAAACAACAATGAACATCGACTTGAGAATCTTCGCGGTGGATACTTGGCTAGGGTAGCCAGAGTTATTGTTCATCACAAGGTACCTCCAGCAAAACGTCAGATTGTAGCTTGGGGACTTCTGCGGAGCCGCTTTTTCGCGGTTATTCTCGCACCCTTCGAAACAAACCACATTCTAGGCCCTCAAACATTAAGCCTCTAGAGACTTTCGGCTCAATGATATGAAGAAGAGCAGACCTCTATCGCGGACCGCCAGTAGCCCAACATAGCGCGACTTAATTCCGACCAGGTCAGCGCAGGCCGCGGAGTGGAGGTGACGTTCGAGAAATGGCACCCGAATTGTCTGCGGCATTTTGACCACGAAAAGCCAATTGCTACGAATGCCAAGGACTCGGCAGGATTTTCTCGAAAAATGTCGGCAAATAAAAAACGTCCCAGATTCGTGATCTGGAACGTAATTTTTAAGCAGCACTTTCAAACATCCCCGAATGTTCGAATGCTGCTCGGGAAGAAGATTAGATTCAATCTCGCGAACGGTAAATGGCCCGTGCGTGCCGCACAGAGCCACGTCCGGGCCATTATTGGGGAAGAACAGACTCGATTCGGGTCAGGACTTCGCGGTGTGTATATCCAAAACATAACCCTTCGAGGCAGGGTCGAAGAAGAGACACCAATAAAGAGTTCGCTGAGTGGCTTGCAAACTTTCAATCAAAAGTTCGCGAGCCGGAACTGTGCTTCCCCCGATGTTTACTTTTGCGAACGCCACAAGCGCTCTCGGCAGTATGCCAACAGAAACCGGGGTATGGTTCTGAATTGCGAGGACATGGCACAGCAGGTTGAGAGTATCTGCTACTGTTCTCTGGCGAGCCGGTATAGTCACAGCGGTGTCGAGGAGGGGATGCCGCAACGTGATCACGTTCGCCCGGTTGCGAGCGGATGTACCCACGACGTAGAAGCGTCCTTCATTCGTACGCCGCAGCTCAAATCGGCCCGGGTTCGAACTCTGGTTGTATGCGTCCACAATCAGCTGGAGAGTTTGATCCTCGAGCGGCGAACGAACCGGAAATTCGACCGCAAAGTTTCCGCCGGCGGGAAGCAGCAAGCGCGGTGAATTGTCCGGGCTCTCGACGAGGTCCAGTGTTGAGGTGTATGCCGGATCCTCGTAATTAACCACCCATCCATATTTGAGCCTTAGAGCATCGAGCGTTTGAAGCAGAGGGCGGGGGCTATTCGCCGTGAGGTGAACTGCTTTACTCGTCTCCGTAATCGAAGCCTGCCGCAGATATGGAGTGTTCCTTTGAGCCGCAATCTTTGCGAATGCTGCAGACAAAAAGATGGCAGAAACCAAAATCGCGCGGCGGGTGCGGTACATTGCGTTCATTGGATTGCGATGACTGACGAATTGGGTTCGCTTACAGCGGAGCGATTCTACGCCTTGATCTGGAATGCAAGTCCTAAACTTTGAGACTAATGCGTTCGGAGTTTTGCGAGAAGTTCCGCGGTGGGGTATAAGATCGGCGAATTTTTCCAATGCAAGGAGGCGTTCTTTGTATGGAAACCCAGCCGATCATAGCGGACGACGCCGAGCAACAGTGGATTGCAAAATACAGGCGGGCCATCGAAGCAAACATCCCGGTTGCGCGCTCACGAAGCGCTCCTCTGCGCAAGCGCATTACCGGAGCATTCGAGACAGTGGTGTCGAGTGTTGGCACCCTGTTCGAGCAATGCATTCGCGCGCCACTTCGACACGCGAAAACGACGGTCAAGCATAGCGCCAGGCAAATTGATCTTCCAAACTCCGCCCACACGCGGTGAGCTGCGGGCTGATGGTTGGCCTCACGCACGCGCAAGCAAGCTGACACGGTTGCATTGTAGGTGCGGGAGCATTGAGATAGGCGATCAACGAGCACTGCGGCTTCATTAGTGGCACGAACGGGCTAGTTCGTTCGGACTAAGGTAAGAATTCCACCTCTTTCCTATTGACACCATATTTCTCTGTGTCAGAATTCTCCGCATCGATTCACTAATTGTTCCTCCCCCGGGGAACGTGCGGCGGTGTTTTCCACCTTTCCCCCGGGAAAAATACCTGCCTGTTGCGATCAAGCGCAATTGGAAAATTTGCTTGGCAGTGAAGAGAAACGCTTAAACGGCGGCTAGCGATAGCTGCGCCGAGCAAGGGGACCCCGTACAGGTCGACAAGAGGTAAAGGTAGATTGCCTCCGTCGCGAACGACGTGCGATGGAAAGAGGACTTTGCGCGAAAAGGGGGACCAAAGTGCACACGGACCCAGCCCGTCCCGGTTTGATAGTGACCGACGCCTCGCTCGCGGTGATTGCGTATAACGGCGAGGCTCTTCAGATTTTGACTTATCCCGCACAGCCGTCAGAGATTCGCCACCTCGACAGCTGGTTGTCGAATAAAATTCGCAGCGATCTTTCCCGGCGCCAATCGCCGTCGCGATTTGTGGAGGAGTTCCGTTCCGCGAGAAGGAAATATCTTTGTCGCTCGTTTTCACTGGACCTCAAGGCAAGCAACGGAAACGGTTCGTCAACGGGTAACGGGTGGCAGATTGTCATGCTGGAACGGACGCGCACCGACACCGTCAAGCTTACGCAGGTTTCAGAACGTTTCGGATTGACCGCTCGGGAACAGGAAACGGTGCGGCACCTTCTCAAGGGATTCACCAGCAAAGAAATCGCCCAGCGAATGGCCATCAGCCCGAACACGGTAAAGGCATTCTTGCGTCTGGTGATGGTAAAGATGAATGTTTCGACGAGATCGGGAATCATTGGGCAGATCGTCGGTTCAGGAAGTTAGGTGGCGCGAACCCGAGGCATCTTTAGTGAGATCGGGTTAGTACGCGGCGGACTAGTACGGATCGGATTAATACGTCTGGAGACTTGTGGGTCTGCGGATTGGCGCTAGAGTACAGAGCGCGTCATTCGCCAAGTTTCCCCTCCCCAGCTTGGCAGCGCAACTCTGTCAGGAGAATAATCACAATGAGAAAAACTTCAGTGTTTGTAGTGTGTACATTGGCACTCGCCGTTTGTACATCGTCCCTGTGGGCGGCAGCGGCCACTACGCCCCCAGCCGATGTTTTGAAGGTCGATTATTTTGCCAATGCGAATACCAGCGGGGCGCCGGACGGAACGGTTCGCATCGACAATCCGGGCACTTCCGGCGGAGCTCTGTGCGCCGCCATTTTTGTGTTCGACGCTTATGAGGAGATGTCCGAATGCTGCAGTTGCTACGTTAGCCCCGACGGCTTGCGGACTCTTTCGGTGGATACCGACCTGACCAGCAATCCGCTAACCGGAGCCAGCCTGACCGGTGGCGTGATCAAGATCGTTTCCACGATTGCCGGTGCCGACAAAACCTGCCCCAATCCAGTCAATGGAACCAATCTGGTTCCAACCCCGGCGGTGAGGGCTTGGGTAACGCACATCCAAAACACCAACTTCACTATCACTGAGACGGCTTCGCAAGATGCCACTCTCAGCTCAACCGAAGAAGCCAATCTCGAGTCGGAGTGCCGCTCTATTCACAACGTTGGCAGCGGCGCCGGCGTCTGCACCTGCGGAACGGGAGACTAGTTTTTTCGACTGGCGGGGGCTCGCTATGAGCCCCTCCGGTTCATTCGGTTCATAAGCAAACAACGATGCGGATAGCCGCGGAATGAAACTTCATCGCATGAGATTGGGGGAGATCATGTCAGTTTCCAAGATGGTTTTGGTGTTGGGTTTGACCATGGTGCTTGTGTTTGCAGCAATGGGGTACAGCGCCGCGCAAAGCAATGGCGACGACAGCGTGGTGGCCAATGTGGGCAGCGTAAAGATTACGATGTCCGATCTTGAGCAGGAGGAATCTGCGAAACTTCTCGCGGCCCGCTATCAGTACTATCAAGTCGAAACGAAGGCTCTGAACGACCTCATCGACAAAAAATTGGTCGAGCAGAAGGCGGCCAGCGAGCATTTGACGGTGGCACAACTCCTGGATCGGGAAGTCAATGCGAAGGTAAAGGATCCGACTGAAGATCAGATGAGGGTCTATTACGAAGGAGTGGAGACCGATCAGCCTTATGAGGCAGTACGGGCAAAAATTCTTGAGAAGATCCGCCAATTGCGAACCGAAAAGGCCAAAGCCGCCTATTTGCAAACATTGCGGACAGAATCGGCTGTATACATCGTTCTCGCTCCCCCGAGCGCGACCTTGGAACCTGCAAACCCGCAAATGACGCAAGGTCCGCAAAAGGCGCAGGTGACTCTGGTCGAATTTGCTGACTATGAGTGCCCGTATTGCCAGAAAGTCGCCCCCGACCTCAAGAGGCTGGCGGCCGATTTTAGCGGCAAAGTTTCATTCGCGTTTAAGGATTTCCCCCTTCCCATGCATGCGCGCGCCGAGAAAGCAGCGGAAGCGGCGCGTTGCGCGAGCACGCAGGATAAGTTCTGGGAATTTCATGACGAACTATTCCGTAGTAAAGAACTCGATGTCGATCAACTCAAGGCCCAAGCCAAGGCTTTAAAGCTGGATGCGGAACAGTTTGACAGATGCCTGGACTCGGGAGAAGAAGCCGCCGCGGTCGATCGGGACCGGAAGGAAGGCACCCGGCTGGGGATCAACGGCACACCGAGCTTCTTCATCAATGGGCACTTCATGAGTGGGGCCCTGGACTATGCGACGTTACGTCAGGCCATCGAGCAACAATTAACGGAGCCGCCTCAAACTGTGGCCAGTGTAGCTAAGTAGAAATAGTATCCTCCCCCGAACGCCGAGGCGTTGAGCCGGAGACATCTGTGGGTGTCTCCGGCTCGTTTTGCTGTTGACTGCTCTTCGCGATAGCGCTGGGATTGGCTTGGTGAGGCAACCAACCCCTGCCCAACGCGTTGACCCTTGCCTGCCGCGCTCGGCATTTCAAACAGTTCATTCCTCTTCCGTGCTAGATTCAATGGCAATCACGAGTTTTTTCTGAAATTCAGTCTCGAGCGCGAAAGACAACTCTAACGACGAACCAGGCTCATGGCGGGACAATCACGAAAACTCAATGTAGCAATGATCGGCGCCGGTTTTATGGGTCGAGCCCATTCGAACGCCTTCCAGCAGGCGGGACATTTCTTCGACATTCCCTACGAACTCAAACTCAAAGTCGTTTGTGCCCGCAAGCGGGAAGCTGCGGAACAGTTTGCGGCGCAATGGGGATGGGAAGGATCGCAAACCGATTGGCGATCGGTGGTGGCGCGAGAAGACATTGATCTCGTCGATATCTGCACGCCCAATCATACTCATGCCGCGATTGCAATCGCAGCGGCAGAGGCCGGCAAGATGGTGTTGTGCGAAAAGCCGCTGGCGATGAATTACGCCGAGGCGCAGCGCATGGCGCGAGCGGCGCGCAACGTGCCCACCGTTGTCTGGTTCAACTATCGCCGCGTGCCGGCAATTGCCCTGGCCAAGCAACTAGTGGATCGAGGCAAAATCGGCCAACCTTATCACTACCGGGCGACCTATCTTCAGAGTTGGGGCGGCGACCCCAAGGTCGCGGATGCGTGGCGATTTCGGCAATCCGAAGCGGGTTCGGGTGCAATGGGCGATTTGTTATCCCACTCCCTCGATCTGGCCTTGCTGCTCAACGGGCCGATCACCGAACTTACCAGCACGTTGAAAACATTCATCCCGAAGCGGGCCGTCGATGATGCTGTTTTGTTGCTCGCGCGATTTGCCAATGACAGCGTCGGCACGTTCGAGGCCACCCGCTTCGCCACCGGATGCCTGAATCGAAACTGCTTTGAAATTCACGGATCGAATGGTGCTATTCGATTCAACCTCGAAGACTTGAACCGGCTGGAAGTGTTCGATGGCGGTGATGCCATGGAAATCCAGGGTTCGCACAATGTGCTGGTGACCGGTGCGGAGCATCCCTATGCCAGGCATTTCTGGCCCCCGGGACACATTCTGGGCTATGAGCATACGTTTATTACGACCCTGGCTGACTTCCTCGCGTGCCTGGCCGAGGATCGAGAATTTCATCCCAACTTCGACGATGCAGCGGAAGTCCAGAAATTGTTGGACGCAGTCGAGACATCCGCCAAGAACCGGACATGGATTGACGTCTCGAAGTGAGCGATAAGGAGACACATCGATTCAATTCGGATGCTGCAGTTGCTCGAGAACCTTCTTTGCCGCATCGCGCTGCGTTGCCATTGGCGCGTTCTGCGCCTCATCTTGAATGTCTGATTCGAATTGCGACAGGTCGTAAACGCCTACCAGCTCTTCCGACGCCTCCTGCACGAGATAATAAGAATCACGCAGTCCGGCCTGGACTACATCCGCGAGCTCTGACTTTTGGTTTTGCGTTACTGTTTCTTTCAAGGTCGCAAGTCCGGCCAGCGCGCTAAAGCGGATTCGTTCCGGTATTCCCGGTTGCGCCTGCGCAAGAAGTGTCGCGGCGGCTCTTGGATCCCGTGTCGCGGCCAATGCGCCCAGCGTGGCTTGCCATACGTGGAGTTCCGGGCGCGTCATCGCCTTGGCCTGCAGAATGTCGAAGACTTCGGTCATGCCCGACTTGCCGAGGTCTCTTGCAGCGGCGGCCTCGGCCGCATAGCTTGGATCATTGCGCAGCGTGTTGACCAACACGTTGAATACAGATTGCTCTTTTGCGAAGTTTCCCAGCGCTTCGACCACGGCAGTTCGCACGCGGCTGTCAGATTGCCGCAAGGCCGCGATCAAAGCAGTTTTCGCTTCCTCGGTTCCTATCGCGGCGAGGCTGGTTGCAGCGGCTGAGCGGACTGCATAGAACGCATCGGAGGAGAGCACTTGATCCAGCGCGTTGACTCGGACATCACGACTCGCCGGCGCTGCCGGCATAGCTTCTCGTCCGGCCGTACCGAGTTGCTGCACTGCCCACAGCCGGCTCATCATCGAGGGGTCTTTTTCTGCCTCGGCAATTAACGCTTGTACAGGCTTCTCGAACTGTACGGTTTTATCGATGAAATCGTCGGGATCGAAGTCCACCCATTGCGGCTCGAACTCAAGCGGCACTTCGAACATTTGTTGCTTCAGATCATTGCGCACCTGGATTTCTTTGTGCTGTCCGTTCGCGCCATAGAAGGCAAACTCCAGTGGCATATCGAAGATCGGCGTTCCGGCATCTGTCTTCTGCGTCTGCGTGACGACCAGTTTCTCGGTTTTCTTTGCCGTATCGTAAGTCGCTTCGATCCGGTAGTCCGGATGCCCGGACATAAATACCCATTCACGAAAAAACCAACCGAGTTCGTCTCCAGTAGTCGTGCGAATCGCATCGATGAGATCGTCCGTGTCGGCGATGTGCCCGTGGTGCGCATTCAAGTAATGATGCAGCGCTCGGAAGAATGAATCATTCTGTGATGCAGGATGGGACGCTGCCTTCGCGCCGTCGATCAGGTAGCGCAACATATCCAGTACGTCCGCGCCCTTTTCATGCGTGGTCGCGTCGAACATATCAAGAGGATCGTTATAGTGGCGATCGACGATGGGCCGGCGGTAATCGTCGCGGTCTTCATTTTGTTCAGCGAGTTGATCCTGATAAATGGCGAAGCGGTACGCATCGTATCCCGCGTGGTGCTGCATGTAGAGCGCTTCGAGGTACGTGGCGAATCCTTCGTTCAGCCAGATGTTCGCCCAGTCGCGTCCCTGTACAAAGTCTCCGAACCAATGTTGCCCCAACTCGTGGGACACCAGATTTGTGCTGGGGTAATCCGAATCAGCGCGCTCATCGTGCAGCGTTGCGTCGGTCAGAGTGGTTGCACTGACGTTCTCCTGCCCTCCGAATATGTAATTCTGAACGGTGGTTTGAGCGTACTGCTCATAGGGATAGTCGACGCCCGTCGCGCGCGAAAAAAATCCGATCATGTCCGGTGTCAGGTGAAAGGATCGCCGCGCGGTTGCCTCGTCGACCGTATCCGGTACGTAGTAATCGACCGGCTTGTCTTCATATTTATCGGAGATCTTACGCCAGGGCCCAATTGCGAGCGAGATCAAATAAGAGCTGTGCGGAACCGATTCGACCCAGTCATAGGTTGCCTGTCCCCTGGAGCGCGCAACGCTGACGAGTTTGCCATTCGAAACCACAGTTTGTCCTTCGGGAACCGTGGTTACGGTTTCGCTGGTCGCCATGTCGTTGGGAGAATCCCAGCAAGGAAACCAATAATGGTTCAGTTCGGGCTCGCCTTGAGAATAAACTTCGTGCGGCCATTTTGGATAACTGGCCGTTGGATTTACGAAAAATAGTCCGGTGCGCGGAAATCCGTGGTACACGACGCGCAATTTAAGAGCGGTCTTGGAATCGTAATCGCGATCGAGGGTAATCCACAATCGAGGATCCTCTGACGCATAAGCCAACTTCACCGGCGCGCCGTGCGGCTGCTCGAGCGTCACTGATTCAATCGTGAGCTCGGAACTATCCAGATAGAATTTCCTGAATTCCGTGCCGAGGGGCCGCAGAGTGACAATTTCATCGCCGAACACTTCAGCTTTGACCTCGTCAAAATGCAAGACAAGTTTGTAGTTCTCGACGTGGTAGGTTCGGCTGGGCGGCCAGCGCCAAATATTGGGATTACCGAAAGTGTGAATGTCTGCTTGCGCGGTTGCAGCCGCACCCAGAACAGTGCTTGCAAGTAGAATGACTGCAAGGACAGCGACTACGGGAAATTGTCGGGGTGTTAGGAGTCGCATTCTAGTGAGTTCCCGGCGAGGAATAGACATCGCCCCCCTCTAAGACGTTACCAAGCGCAATGGGTGAGCCGGGACTCAAATGTTCTATCCAACGTTATGACCGAACTTCGAGCTCGACAAGACATCTTATGCCGGCTTCGGAAAAAACATCGGTCGGTTGCTTGATTCCGGCAAACGGCTGCACAATGAATCAGATTCTGCGCTTGAGCCGGCTGCGGTAGGTTTATTCGAGGAGGATTAGGAATGCAAATCGGAATGATAGGACTGGGACGGATGGGCTCTTACATGGTGCAGCGGCTGTTGAGGGCCGGTCACGAATGCGTTGTCTACGACACTCATCCGCAAAACATGCAGGAACTCGCGGGAAAAGGTGCGCGCACCTCCAGCAGCCTGGCGGATTTCGTGAAGAAATTGAGTAAGCCTCGAGCGGTCTGGATGATGGTGCCGGCGGCGGTTGTCGATTCAGTATTAGCTTCGCTCACTCCCGTACTCGAAGCGGACGACATCGTGATCGACGGTGGAAATTCCTATTACCATGACGATATTCGCCGCGCCGGCGAATTGAAGAGCAAGGGAATTCACTACGTGGATTGTGGCACCAGCGGAGGTGTGTGGGGCCTGGAGCGCGGGTACTGCCTGATGATAGGCGGAGAGGAGACAGTTGTGGCTCACCTCGATCCTATCTTTAAGTCGCTTGCCCCGGGGGTCGCTTCTGCAGCAAGGACGCCCGGCCGAACCGGAGAGCCTTCGACCTCGGAAAATGGCTATCTCCGCTGCGGTCCCAACGGCGCCGGCCATTTCGTCAAGATGGTGCACAACGGAATCGAATACGGCATGATGGCAGCCTTTGCCGAGGGATTGAACATCATCAAACATGCAAACGAGGGTAAGATGAAGCGCGAACTGGATGCCGAGACTACGCCCCTCCGCCATCCAGAACTCTATCAGTACGACATAAATGTCTCTGAAGTCGCGGAGGTCTGGCGCCGGGGCAGCGTGATTGGATCCTGGTTGCTCGATCTCACAGCTGCGGCGTTGCGGAACAATCCCGATCTTTCGAACTTTGCTGGCCGGGTGTCAGATTCCGGTGAAGGACGGTGGACGGTGCAGGCAGCTGTAGATGAGGGAATCCCGGCGCCGGTTATCAGTGCAGCTCTCTTTACGCGTTTTGCTTCACGCGGCAACGAGGAATATGCCGGCAAATTACTTTCCGCCATGCGCTACCAATTCGGCGGTCATGTGGAAAAAGCCGGCGGCGAGCCGGAAGCGGCATGAGTTGGCACGGCTAGCTGCCGGCCTGCGGTTCGGGAATGGTTTCAATTCGGCCCAGGAGAGTCGCATAGCCCGCAATGCCGAGCAAAAGAACGGCGGTTGCAACGGCGAATGCCGGCTTGAACGAATGAGTTGCTGAGACGAGGTAGCCGGTAACGATCGGCGCGGAAATAGCGGCGAGCTGGCCGGAGAAATTCGCAATTCCGCTAACCGCGCCAACGGCGTCGCCGGGAGAAATCAGCGAGGGCACGGTCCAGGCCACCGGCGCCATTGCCGCCAGACCGGATAAAGCGATGCTGACGCAGATCAGCGCAGGCCATAGACTCGTGGCTCGAGCTGTGCCGAGAATGGCCAGTCCCATGGCCATTCCACCCATCATGACACTTTGACGCACCCGGTTCGCGTTCCAGCCGCGCAGAATCAGGGCGTCGACGAGCAGCCCTCCGATCAGGAGATCGCTCAGGCCAGCCAGCAACCACGGCGCGCTCGTATACAGGACGGAGTGAAACAGGTCCGCATGAAGGGATAACGAAAGATAGCTGGGCAACCAATTCAACAATAAATAAAACGTGTAGTTGTAAGCGCCCCATCCCAGGGCAAGGCCGTAAACCTTCGGCTGACGCAACAAATAAGCGAGCGAAACCTTGCGGCCACTTTTACCGATCGGTGAAATGCCCGGCCCGGCAGATAGGTCTTGCGGAGCCGGCTCTGCCGCCGGCGGATCGCGATAGGTGCCATAGAACAGAATGAAGTAGAAGACGCTGGCAAAGCCTGTGGCGGCGAAGCTCCAGCGCCAGCCGAAACGCAGGAGCAGCAGGCCCAGAATGGGTACGCCGACGGCAGTGGAGAACTTTGCGGCCGAGTCGGTAATCGCCATCGCCAGGCTCCGCTCTTTGTGTGCAAACCACGCTCCAATGGCTTTTGCGTTCGCCGGAAAAGTGGGTGCTTCGCTGACTCCGAGAAGCAGCCGCGCCGCCACGAACCAGCTGATCCCGGGAGCCAGTGCGGCGCCGAAGCAGGCGACACTCCAAAGCAGAATGCTGATTCGTTCAACGCGCCGAATGCCGACGCGGTCGAGAAGAACGCCCGAAGGCATTTGCATCAGAGCATAGGTCCAACTGTAGGCGCTGGAAAGATAACCGAACCCGACGAGCGAGAGTCCGAACGACAGGTTCAGCGCTTCGCGCGAAACGGAAAGATTGATCCGATCGAAAAAGTTAACCAGAACCCCAAACGCGAGCAGGAAGGCAATTGGCCATCGCTTATGGGACGTAACGGGGTGTGCCGCCGCCTGACTCGTCAGGCTGTGCTCGCCGGTCATGGGTCAAG
>JASICF010000174.1 GCA_030044775.1 Candidatus Sulfotelmatobacter sp.
CGCGTTTTCACCAGTGGGCGGGGGGATCTCGCGAGCACAGTTCCGGATGCAAATTTCGAAAAAAATAGATTCGTACTTAACCGATGCCAAGCGCTAACGCACTCCACTCCCCCGCTCACGACCGCCTGCGCTACTTCGAGCAGCGGCAGGGTCAGATCGTCGAAACCATTCGCCAGTTGGTCGAGGTCGAGTCGCCCAGCGACGATAAGCCCTCCCTCGCCCGCATTGCCGCATTTCTTTCGGAAAAATTCGAAGCGCTCGGCGGCAAGACGCAAATCCATCGTAGCGCCGGATTCGGCGACAATCTTCAGGTCAGCTTCGACTCACCCGATTCGTCCCGCAAGCCCGTTCTTCTGCTCGGCCACTACGACACGGTTTATCCGCTTGGCACGTTGGCCGCCATGCCCTGCAAAATCGAGAACGGAAAGCTTCGCGGTCCCGGCGTTCTCGATATGAAATCCGGCATCGCGCTCATCCTCCGCGCCATCGAAGCCCTCAAGGCGTGGCATGAAAAGCTGCCGCGTCCCATAACCGTTTTTCTCGTCTCCGATGAAGAAATCGGCAGCTACTCCTCGCGCCCCATCACCGAGGCGCTCGCCAAAAAATCCGCGGGAGTGCTCGTGCTTGAACCTGCCGCCGGCCACGCCGCCGTCAAGACCGCTCGCAAAGGCGTCGGTGAGTACACCCTGCGCGTCCAGGGCATCGCCTCCCACGCGGGTCTCGATCCCGGCAAGGGTCACAGCGCCATCGTTGAGCTCGCCCGTCAGATCGCGGTTCTCGCAAAGTTCAACAATCTTCGCCAGGGAGTTTCCGTAAACCCCGGCGTACTCTCCGGCGGCACGCGCACCAATGTAGTCGCCGCCGAAGCGTCGGTCGGAATCGATGTTCGCATCCGCAGCGCCAAGCAGGCAGCCGGAATCGACCGCCGCCTGCGCTCATTGAAGCCCTTCGACAAGCGCTGCAAAATCGAAGTCTCGGGAAAAATCAACCGCCTCCCCATGGAGCGCACCGCCGGTGTCGCTGCGCTCTATGCAAAAGCCCGCGGCATCGCCTCTCAAATCGGATGGAAGCTCGGCGAAGCGGCCGTCGGCGGCGGATCGGATGGAAATTTTACCGCCGGGCTCGGCATTCCCACTCTCGATGGCATGGGCGGTGTCGGCGATGGCGCGCACGCCATCCACGAATTCATCGAGATCGCAGAATTGCCCCGCCGCGCGCTACTCCTCGCCGGAATGATTGAGAGCGTTTAAACGATGTTGGCGCCAATGCTCAAGTTCATGGTCGTGATTTGCAAACGCCAAAATATGAGCGCCGCGGAATTTCAGAGCTATCTGAAAAACATTCACGGACCGCTCGCTCAAAAACTCCCCGGTCTTCGCCGCTATGTGCAGAGTTTTCCGCAGGAAGACCCCGACCGCAATCGTCCCCTATGGGATGCCATCGTCGAACTTTATTTTGACAATCGGGAGAGCATGGAAGCCGCCTGGGCATCGCCCGAGGGCGCCGCTTCGGATGCTGACCTGCCTTTATTCGTCGATCTCGCCCGAACTACATGGTCGGTGGTCGAAGAAGTCACAGTGCTGGATTCGCACTCTTGAAGCCACGCCTTAAACCCCTCCGCTTTTGAAAACGCCGATTTCAGCTCTCCGCATGCACGCGCTTCTGTCACCACACTCTGCACCGGTTCTCATTTGCCGTCAGCAATTTCGCTTGCTTCTCACGTTCGGCTCGAATCGCGTCATGACTCCGCTGGCAAATCGACCTCCGTATAGCTACCCGGCACAGCCGCCTTGATTGCTTCAACCGCGAGTTGGATATGAGGACGAAGCCTCGGCCACTGTTGCTGGCCGAGAACCACAATCGCGATCTTTCGTTGAGAAAGGTTTTGCTGGTAGCGGAGGTTCTTGTCTGTAGTCAGCAGTACGTCGAAACCGGCAGCCTCTGCGGCGGCGAGAAGTTCGCCGTTCTTCAGCGTGCTCCAACCCTCCTGCGCTACGGTTCGCACTTCATGCTGCGTTAGATGAGAACGAATCGGTAGCGGCGTTGCCTGATCGAATAGCACGCGCATCAGACCCTACGATGCGCAGGCAGGCGCCTTGTCGAGGCTGCGCGCAGCGAACTCAATCACCGCCTTGACCAGTTCGCGGTCGAGGCCGTCGTACCATTCCATGATGTCGTCGATGTTCGCTCCGGCTTCCAGGTTCTCGAAGATGGTGGACACCGGCATACGAGTGCCTTTCAAAACCCATGCGCCACTGACCCTGTCCGGAACACTCTCCACTGCTGGACACTGCGACCAATCGAGATTCGCCATGGCTCGGCTCCTTTACCAGCATAACGCCCCGCAACCAAAAGACAAAGGCCGAATACATGCGGCTTGCCTCTTCTTCAAACGGAGGCAATGCTAGGCAGGATTACGGCGCGTCACTTGGCTCACCACACCCGGCACCGGTTCTCATTCACCATGGGCGATCCCGCCTTGCAGTGAAACGCTTCCTGGAATTCCGGCATGTTCGAAACCACTCCGTTGGTTCGGTACTTCTCCGGAGAATGTGGATCGACCGTTGCCCTCAACCGTTTCGTCTCGTCCCTCGTCTGCCCGCACCAGCTCTGCCCGTATCCCACAAAGAATCTCTGCCCCGGCGTGAGACCGTCAATCGGTTCGAGCTTCTGTCCCTTGGTATCTTCCTGCCAGGCGCGATAGGCCAGAATCAGCCCGCCCAGGTCCGCCACATCCTCGCCTAGAGTCAGCTTCCCGTTGATCTTGATGTCGTCAATGATCACGTAATTCGAATACTGATTTGAAATGCAGCTCGCCCGCTTCACGAACTCTTTTCCGTCTTCTTCCGTCCACCAGTCGCGCAAATTTCC
>JASICF010000175.1 GCA_030044775.1 Candidatus Sulfotelmatobacter sp.
TGCAACACTCGTAGCAACTTGGGCTGCAGTTCGAGAGGAATTTCTCCAATCTCATCGAGAAAGACGGTGCCACCATCGGCCAGTTCGAGCCGCCCGACCTTCTGGTTCACCGCTCCAGTGAAAGCTCCTTTTTCGTGCCCGAACAGCTCGCTTTCGAGTAGCCCGGTAGGAATGGCGGCGCAGTTCAACGTGACAAATGCCGAGCCCTTGCGCTGGCTTGTCCTATGGATCGCTTGCGCGACCAGACCTTTGCCGGTCCCCGTTTCGCCCAGGATGAGCACCGTCACATCGCTGTCGGAAATGATATCGACCTGGTCGAGAACATGCAGAAGATTCGGACTGCGACCAATAATTTCTTCGAAATGCTCGTGGGTGCGGGATTCAGTCTCGATCCCGCGTTTTTCCGCTGCCGCCGGTTTTTCATGCGCCAGGCGCTGGTTGAGCCGCTCAATCTCTCGCGCGCTGGTTTCATTCTCTAAAGTAATGGCCAATTGAGCGGCCACCTGACCCAGGAAACTCAAGTCATCGTTGTGAAAAGCATCGGCGCGAGTGCTTCCCAGGACCATCACGCCGAGCGGCCCTTTCGGCCTGGTCAGCGGAATCCAACAAAAGGACTTGAGGCCCTCGGAAGAAGCGTTCAGCGCAACTCCAGGGTCCAACCCTCGCATTTCTTCTCCGCCCAGGATCAGCGGCGAGCGTTGCTGCAGGACTTTGGCGGCCGGAATACTCGCCACGCCAATTCGTTCGCCGATATTCAGGCTCCTGGCGAGGGGAAAATCCAGCGCTGGCCGCAATAACTCTCCGCCTGCCTCTTGCTTCAACGAAAGAGCTGCATATTCTTGCCTGAGAACGCGGCGCAGATGAGCAGAAATTCGGGGAAACAGTTGCCGTACATCCCAATTTGTCTCGAGCAATTGGGTGATTTGCCTTAGTACCTCACGCCATCTCTTTTCTAGCCGCAGGTTCTCGGAAACGCTTTGCAGGGACTGCTCCAGTTTCCTCTGCTCGGTAACCTCTACGACAACCGCGCCAATCTGCTGAACCTTGCCACTCGCATTCTTAATCGGTATGTAGTGAATAATCCAGTGGCCCGGGTCGGAATGCTGCGGGAGAATAAGGCTCAATTCCAGATCGACAGCGGGCTCTCCCGTGGCAAACATGTTCTCTAAGTAAGACTCCAGCACTTCGGCAAACCCTCCAGCGATGTCGCGAATACTTTTCCCTAAGTGTTCTGCCGGAGGAATCCCATTCATCCGCGCCCAGGTTTCATTTATGGCCACAAAGCGAAGTTCCGTATCCAAAATGCCAAACCCAACTTTGGAGGCGTTGGAATAGGCAGTTAATAGTTGCTCCGATTCCAGGAGCGTGGCGGGCAAAGAAAACGGAACTGCAGTCTCAGTTAGCCTGCATTCGGATCCACCCCTAGCCGCAAACCGGTCCAGGACTGCGGCCACGGTTCCTGCCATCTGCTCGAAGAACTCAACCTCCCGCGGAGAAAATGGCGTTTCCCGTCGACGCGCCATTTTCAAAACTCCGAAAGCCCGATTGGAGAACACCACCGGGCACAGGCAAAGTGCCCGCACCCCAAGCTCCAGTCCGCGCTTGACGGAAGCAAACGGCAAAGCCGACAAGCTTGCGTAATCGAGAATCGTGCTGCGGTGGGTTCGGAATGTCTGTCCCGTCAAATTACCCTCTAAGGGAACATTCCCTTCAGGAGCCATCTTTCCAGCCCAGTCGCGGTCCGCCATATGCAGACGCAATGCCTGGGCGCTTTCGTCAAAAACGTATAACCCTGCCATATCCTCGTTCGCCCACTTCTGGATCAACGCCAGCATAGCCACGGTGCAATCGCCGATATCCGAAAAATCCCTTAAGCGGGAAATCTCAAACAGCAATCGTAGCTTGCCGATTTCCGCCGCCAGGCATTCGTCCGCTAGATTTACGTCCGCGGCAAGAGCAAGCATCTCGGTCGCGCGCCGGAGAAACGGAAAATCCTTCTCGGCAAATGCGTGCGGTTGTTTGCTGCCAAAACCGAGCACACCCACTTTTCGCTCAAAGTTCGACAGGGGAAGAACACAATATGACCGAATCTCGAACTCCCGAAGCCATGCCACTCGGGCCTCGGGCTGTCTCTCCTTTGCCAGATCATCGATGCAGATGGTGTTCTGACTGTTCCAGACGTCGCCGGCCAGGGATTCTTCGACTCGAAATTGAAGTGGACGAAACGACTTGCTGGCTAATACCCAGATATTGGCAGTCTGCGTTTGGCGATGCGAGTCGAACAAGACGAAGTCAAGAAAATCGAGAGAAAGTGTTTTCTGGAGAATCGGAGAAATTCTGGCGAAGAGCTGGTCAGGAGACTGGCGCAGGCAAACGGCATCGGCTATTCCCAAAAGTGCCGCATTCCTGTGGAGATCAGGGTCAAACTCCAAAAACTGCGAGGGGAACATCACACATCTCCAACGGTCCCTACCCCCTCATTAGGAGACCGCGAACAACACATCCGAATCACTAAATTATACCCGTGTGTGCAAGTCGAGCGCTTATTTTGCCTGGCAACTTTCCAATACGGCTTTGCGAGGTCGGTAAACATGCCAACCCACCTATAATGAGAGCGTGGCCCGAGGCTGGGAGAGTAAATCGATTGAATCGCAGCAAGACGATGCTAGGTCGGCGGCCGAACCGAAGCACCATCTGACTGCGCAGCAACGAGGCCTCGAGTCCCGCAAACAAGCCTTGCAACTCGCGCGCAGCCGGACTTTACAGCAAATTCATTCAACCGATAATCCCCGCTACAGAAATATTCTCGAGCAGGCCCTCAAAGAGCTCGACGAACAACTCGCCAAGCTCGCTTAGATCGGAGAACTGCTAAAGCTCCTGCCGTATAATTCCCATATTCTTATGAAAGCCTACGTTTACGTTTCGCTGAAGAAGACGGTGCTCGATCCGCAGGGAAAAACCATCCATGGTGCGCTGAACAAAATGGGCTACAAAGGTCTGGAAGACGTCCGCCAGGGCAAGTATTTCGAGCTTACTCTTGATGCCGCGCTCACCCGCGAAGAAGCGCAGTCTGAGGTACAGCGGATCGCCGCCGAGGTGCTGACGAATCCCGTGATTGAAGAATTTCGCTACTCATTCGCAGAGTAGCTGGAGCTTTCGCGCATGTGTGGCATTGTCGGGTATGTCGGGAAGAAAGAAGTGGTTCCGGTCATTCTCGACGGGTTGCGCCGATTGGAATATCGCGGCTATGACTCGGCTGGCATCGCGGTAGCGGGCAACGGAGATCAGCTGCAGATCCACCGCGCCGAAGGCAAGCTGAGAAATCTGGAAGAAGCGATTCGCCTGAAGCCGCTGCATGGAAGTTACGGCATTGGGCACACGCGCTGGGCCACCCATGGCCGTCCCACCGAAGAAAACGCACATCCCCACCGCGATTGCACGGGCAAAATTGTCGTCGTGCATAACGGCATTGTCGAGAATTATCTTAGTCTCAAGAAAAAACTCATCAAAGAAGGTCACCAGTTCACCACGGAAACAGATACCGAAGTCATCGCCCATCTGGTTGAAAAATATCTCTCTCAGAGCGGAAACGGAAGCCGTCGCTCACTGGAAGAAGCGGTCCGCCGCACCGTGAAGGATCTTGCCGGCGTGTTCGCGCTGGGCGTCATTTCGGTCGACGAACCCAACAAAATCGTCGCAGCTCGCAATGGACCACCCTTAGTGGTCGGGTTGGGCAACGACGAATACTTTGTCGCATCGGACGTGCCTGCCATTCTCTACCACACGCGCGACATTTTCTTCCTTGCTGATGGCGATTTGGCTGTTGTCACCCCCGATGGCGTACAGCTCACCGATTTCGACGGCAAGCCGATCAAGCGGCAGGTGCAACACGTCACCTGGGATCCGATCATGGCGGAAAAGGGCGGCTTCAAGCATTTCATGCTCAAGGAAATCTATGAGCAGCCCCGGGCTGTGCGGGATACCACCTTGGGCCGTGTCTCGCTCGACGCCGGGCACATCTTTCTCGATGAAATGCAGATGAGTGAAATCGAGTTCCGTAATTCGAAAAAAATCAACATCGTCGCCTGCGGAACGAGTTGGCACGCCGCGCTCGCCGGGAAATTCATGATCGAAAGCCTCGCCCGCGTTCCCGTCGAAGTCGATTACGGAAGCGAGTGGCGCTATCGCGATCCCATTGTCGGACCGGACACCATCACGCTGGTCATTTCACAATCAGGCGAGACAGCCGATACGATCGCCGCGCAACGCGAAGCAAAAACCAAAGGATCGAAAACGCTGGCCATCTGTAATGTAGTCGGCTCCATGATCACACGCGAAGCTGCGGGGACCATCTATACGCATGCCGGCCCAGAAATTGGTGTTGCCTCCACCAAGGCCTTCACCTCGCAGCTTACAGCGCTTTATCTGTTCGCTCTTTATCTGGCGCAGGTGCGTAGGGTAATGACTTCTGCCCAAACTCGATCTGCCGCAGAGGAACTCACGCTGGTTCCCGGCAAACTGGAAAGCATCCTCACTCATGATGAGAAGTGTGAGGGGTTGGCCAAACGATTCCAGCGCGTTCACGATTTTCTATTTTTAGGCCGGGGAATCCACTACCCGATCGCGCTCGAGGGCGCGCTGAAGCTGAAAGAAATTTCTTACATTCACGCCGAGGGTTATCCCGCGGGCGAAATGAAGCACGGCCCCAATGCTCTGATCGATGAAAATCTCCCGGTCGTCGTGATCTGCACGCGGGATGCAAACAATCCGGGATCGATGTTGCGCTACGAAAAGACGATGTCGAATCTGAAAGAAGTGAAGGCGCGTTCGGGCGTCGTGCTTGCGCTTGCGACCGAGGGCGATGAAGAGATCAGAGAAGCCGCCGACTTCGTTTTATACGTGCCCGCTGCACCTGAGGAGCTTTCGCCGATTCTCGAAATTGTTCCTCTGCAATTGCTGGCCTATCACATCGCCGTGCGGCGAGGATGCGACGTGGATCAGCCAAGAAATCTTGCGAAGTCCGTCACGGTAGAGTAGCGGAAACAATCACCCAGTTCCAGCTTGGCCCCGTACGCCGGTCGCTCTCTGTTTCTCATGGCGACTCCCAATCGACCGAGTAAACGTCCTGCGATCCGGTGTCGCGGAGCAGCAACGGCGAATCGTCTGGCGTAAGAGCCAGTGCGCCACCGTAACGGCCAGTGGAAACAAAATTCCCGAGGTCGGCTACCTGTTCCTCGTGATGGTCGCTGACTCGGATTCTGACCACGGCATTCTTCCCGCTGAAATCCAGAACATAAACGTACTTCCCATCGTGAGACCAGTTCAGCCAGCTCAACGAACCACTGGCGAGTTGATCCCACTTCTGAGTTTGAAAATCGAACAGCAGCAGAACTTTCGAATCCGCCGAGAAGGCCGAAATGTAATGCCCTTCCGGCGACCATCGCGGCGAATAGAGCCCTTGCGATCCCGGAAGTGTCGAAACCTGGTGAGTGGCCAGATCGAGAACGTGAATCGCCGACGCGGGATCGTTTGATTCGCCGGCAAACACGATCTTGCTCCCATCAGGCGACCAGTTTGGGTCCAGTTGTTGGCTGGCGTCGTTCGGCATCAACTGCTGGGGAGTTCCGCCGTCGCTCGGAACCTCGTAGATTCTCGCCGGTTTGTCCGCCGTCAGCGCAAATTCGAAAAAGACGATGTTCTTGCCATCGGGAGACCAACGCGGCAGCACCGCATACATCGGGGGATAGACCAACTGCAGGCGCTCGCTGCCATCCAATTTACTTCGCCACAAAGCACCGTCACGATAGGAAACATATGCGACCCACTGCCCGTCTTTCGAGAATGCAACGTATTCGGCGGAAATTCCTCCGAGAAACGGCGTGAACTGTCCCGATTTTGCGTCATAGCGCTCTAGTTCTCCGCGGTATGTTTGGCCGATGACGAAAAGTTTCTTGCCGTCTTTGCTGGGCAGCGGCGACGACAGTGACAAGGGGCTGAACGTCAATTGAATGGGTTTGCTGCCAGACCGGAACAAACCATCTTTTCGCGGAAGCGCCCAGATCTGCCGGTTGGACTGAAAAACGAAATATTTCCCATCGGCTGTCCATTTTCCGCAACATTCGTCCGGAGGGTTGTGCCAGCCGGCCAGCAAACGATGCAGATCCTTACCGCTGAGAGAGAGCTCCCATGCGAGCTGCTGTCCGACGGTTCCAGCCGTCTCGGAGGAATCAAAGCGTAGATAACTGCTGTCCGGAGACCAGGTCACATTCAGAATGTCGCCTCTTACGCCCGCCAGCTTGCGCGATCGCGTGCCGTCTGAGGCGGCCACGAACAAATCGCCCAGATTCGTATATGCCAGCATTTTGCCGTCGGGAGACCAGGCGCCGGTTTCTCCGATGAGATCCCCGATTCTGCGCGGCGACCCTCCCAGCAGAGGAATGCTCCACAGCGGCCCTTTCGGCGGCGCGCCCTGCCCGTCAACCACCAGAAGCTGCAATCCATCGGGCGAGAGATCGATGGCAGACATGTTCGGCGAGGGCAGCACTGAAATCTTCTGCATCTCACCTCCAGTAACCGGAGTCGCGGCCACACCGCGAGAAGAAAAGCTTCCGGCTCTCACTTCGCCTAAGCTCAAATACAACCGCGAGCCGTCAGTTCCAATCAGTGATTTTGGCTGCCCGTCGTGTGTTAATTGGACGTAATTTGCGACCTTCGGTGATGGTGCCGGCTGCATGAAGTGGACCGCAAGTGCGGCGCTGGCTACAACCGCCAGTGCAATCGCGAACCACGCGCTCAGCCGGTTATTGGACAACCCCTTCGTTGCGTCGAGTTGAGACTTCAGCTCATGCACTCCGCTCGCGGATGAGGCGGACGCATCCTGCAAAGCTTCCAGGGCGAACGCGAGATCCGAGGCCGACTGAAATCGTTGGCCCGGATTCTTCTCCAGGCAACGGTGCACTACTCGTTCGAGCGCCACCGGCGTGTCTGGCGAGAACTGCGAGATGGGCTTGGGGTCCTCGTTGAGAATCGCGCTGATGGTGTCGGCCTCGGTTGGCTTCTGAAATGTCGTATGCCCCATCACCATCTCGTAGAGGATGGCTCCGAAAGCAAATATGTCGGTGCGGAAGTCAGTCAGCTGTCCGCGCACCTGTTCGGGCGACATGTAACCCACGGTTCCAATCGCCACACCCGGCAGCGTGACAGTCGGGGCCGGATTGGCGGATGAATCCTTTGGCTGATTCTGCTTGGCCAAGCCGAAATCGAGTAT
>JASICF010000176.1 GCA_030044775.1 Candidatus Sulfotelmatobacter sp.
AGTGGCCAGATTTCCGTGATGGCGAACTGCAAGTCGTCCGATCCATCGTGAACGGCAAAGCCTCCACACCGAAAACCGCCATGAGTTCGGCTGCCGTTCCAGTCATCCGTCCCTTGGCTGAGCGACTGGAAATGCACAGGCTCAGAAGTGGCGAACCAAAAGTCGGACCGATCTTCAAAACATCGGTGGTCACGAAAGAGCGGCCGACCGGCACGCCACTCTCGCTGCACAACCTTTTAAACCGCACCATGCTTCCTGCGCTCAACCGCTGCGTTCACTGTGGACTGAGCGAGGGACTGCCTCACTTGAAAGCGAAAGAGTGCCCCGGCTACGAGCGCGATCCTCGCATTCCGGAGTGGAAAGGGTTCCACGCCGCTCGTCGCGGCCTGGGCAGCAACCTCTATCGTCTCGGGATTCACGACAAGGTGATACAGAAAATCCTGCGTCACTCGAACGTGACCACAACCGTGACTTACTACATCAAGAGCACGCCGAAAGACGTGACTGATGCCATGCAGCAATTCGAGGAAAACATCGCTGAGAAATCGGGGGCTCAGAACCTTCAGGGCAGCGATGGGGCAGTAAAAACGGGTTCCAGCGCCAGCGGGCAACTCGTTAACTGATGCAACCACAAGGGGTTAAGATGGAGCCGACGAGCGGACTTGAACCGCTGACCTGCCGATTACGAATCGGCTGCTCTACCAACTGAGCTACGTCGGCTTACGGTAGATGACCCTTCGTTTTTCTCACTGGCAGCGAATCCATGCCAGGTGCCGGACCAATCCCAGAAGACGAACGATCAGGCTGATCACCCGGGGGCCCACAGTGAGAATATCATGCCGGAGAAAGTGGGGTGGATGCCGAATCTTCGCTCTCCAGCCTATTTGCCAGGGTTGGCAGGCCTGATCTCGTCCGCCGATTTCTGTAGTTCATCAATCGACCCTGCGTCGAGCTGGTAGAGAGAGGGATCATTCGCGCGTTTCGCGATGTAATTGCTTCCGGCTTTCGCGATCGAGACGTTCTCGACTTGTTTGCCCTTGTCCGAAGTGACGATGAGTTCAATCGCGGGGGCGGTAAATCCCGTTTCGACAAACTTACTGGCATTCAGATCACGCAGTTGCGAAACGAAAGAATCCGCGCTATCTGGATCCATTTTCTTGCCGTTCCCTGACCACCAATCGTTGCCGCCTTTGGTCAAGAAATAAGCCTTGGGGCCGCGATGCATTTCGATCTTATCGGGATCGGAGAACCCAAAATTGAAAATCTTCTTGCTGCGGAAATCGTCAAGTCCTTTATCGACCGCCTGGCCCAGAGTGGCATCAATCTTGTAGGCGCCGCCAACCACGCTGGATTTCGCGTAATAGATATCTTTGTTCTTGCGAATCTCAAGTTCCTGTGTGCCGGATGCATCAGTCACTTTCGCGCTGGCAACAGGCGTGGCATGCGCAAATCCGGAATCTGCCGCACTGCCGCTGGCATCGGGGCCGTTGAGATTCATTCGCGCACTGGCCAACGTACGAGCGAGGTCACCGACCTGCGTATCATCGGCGCGCAGCGGCTTGGGTTTCAAAATTTGCCATTCGTCCTTGCTGCGCCCGAATTCGATCTGCAGATTTTTTCGGCTGAGATCGATCCGGCTGATTTTGTCGGGGTCGATGGTGATTAATCGTTTGTCGCGCAGTTCATTCAGGTTCTTATCGATATCGGTCTTCTCGTAGTTTGGCATGGTAAACAGCCGCGGGTCTCCGGCCAGCATCGCGTAAACCGCGTTGCCGGTTGGAGTTGTGTCTCCGAGCAGCAACTTCTGCGTCTTGTCTTTTGCCATGACATCGATCTCGAGGGAAGGCGGATCGAGGCCGAACTTTTTGCTGTCAGAGACACGGTCTTCCACTAGCCGCTCGGAATTGACAGAAGCGAACGATGAAACCACACTCGAAACCGTAGTTTGATCGGCAGGAAGAGGCTGGGGCTGAGTGATTTGCCATGTGCCGGAACTGTTTTTTGCCAGCGCAATCGGCTGAGCGTCTTTATTTTTCAGCTCAAATCCGGTAACCGAAGCTGAGTCGAGCTTGAGAATCGACGGCGAAGCGGCGGTCGAAGCGCTGGCCGTGCTTTCGCTGGGCTTATGACGATTAGACCAATACAGCGCGCCTGTGAGGGCGGCGAGCACGACCGCGGCAAGGATCAGATTGCGGAATTTCATGACGCTTCCCGAGATTTTTCTTTGTCGAGGGGAATCCAGCTACCTCCTCTTCCACCACACCCCAACGCCAGCGATCACAACAATGATCGGCAGGAGAAACTGGCTGGTCGCGCGCACCCAGCTCAGCTGAGCGCGCGTCATGGTAATGCGGCGGTCGTCTTCAGGCTTGGGCCGAATTGAAATCAAGTCCTCGTCAGAGGAAAGCCAGTTAACCGTGTTCAGCGCAAGATCGTTATTGCCGTTGAAATCGAGAAAGCCGTTGTCGATCCAGGAGGAGCTGCCCACTACCACAAACCGTCCCTGCGAATTTTCTTTGCCCGTGTTGTAAGTGCCAGCGGCGGCGAGGGTCATGGGGCCCTTCTTGTTCTTGGGATCGTTCACATTCACCGCCGGCGAGCTCAAGTTCTCAGTCGCAAGACTCGTTGCCGAAGAATCGAACAGCTTTTGCACGCTGGTCTTGTCCGTGTTCTTCACATCCATCGAACGGGAAAGCGGGAACCCGGTGGCAACCCCCTTCATGTCATTCACGATGGGCTGCGATTCGTAATTTGTCACCAAGGCAACTTGCGGGCCGACGCCGGCGAGTTGTCCGATCGGATTCAAGTCGAGGATGAGATCCTTCTGCAGGGTCACGCCCCAGCTTTGCAACAAAACGGTGAGCGCGTCATTATCCGCGATTTCGGAGTGGCCGAGTTTCAGTGGAGGGTCGAGCATGAACAGAGCTCGGCCGCCATCCTCGACATATTTCTTAATCGCGTCCACTTCCGGCTGCTCGTAATTCCGCGTCGGTCCGCCGACAATCAGGGTCGTACAGTCGGCGGGAACCTCGGCCTTCTGCAGCAAGTCGATGCTCTTGGTGTCGTAATCGTCCTTGCCAAGCAGATCTTTGAAGTGGGAAAAGCCCTCGCGCTCGCTGTCATCCAGTCGACGTTCGCCGCTGCCGCTCACGAAGCAGACGGTCCGGGTGGCGCTCTTGAGGTCGCGGATGAATGCACCGGTAATACCCTCTTCCGTCATGCTCTTGGCTTCTTCTTTTTTCATCCCGACCTGCACCACCGCTGTACCAAGCTCGCGAATGCCGGCTTCCCGCGCGGCTTCCGGATTCTTGTCCGGATCCACGTAGTCAATGTGAACCTTGGGCGACAGGTTCGCATATTCATCGAGCAGATCCTTGCCCTCGCGGTACCGCGTGCTCTGGTTGTAGTAAGTGATGGTCGCCGGCTGCGTGAGGCCTTTTACAATCTTCGCCGTCTGAGGAGAGAGGCTGTAGCGCTTGTTCGCAGTTGCATCATACGACTTGTTATAACGATCGGCGAGAACGTTGCAGATCGCCACCGCCGCGAGCACGATCAGAATGTAGGTAGTCGCATACGCGGCGTATTTGGTTTGTCTGGCCTTGAGCCACTGACTTGGCATCGACTGTTTATGACCTCCAGCGCAGGGATTCCATGGAGCGCGCGGTGAAGAAGAGCCCGAGGAAAATTGCAGTTACGTAGAAAACCAGGTCTTTCGAATCAAGCGTGCCTCGGGCGAAAGATTCAAAGTGAGTAAGAACCGAAAAATAAGATAGAACATGCGCCCAGAGCGCGGTCTCGTATTCCCCGACCCAGCCGATTACCCATAAGATCAACTCCACGCCAAACGTCGCTGCGCCGGCGATGATCTGATTCTTGGTGAGGGTGGAAATAAAAGTTCCAATCGCGAGAAACGCGCCCGCCTGAAGCAGCAGCCCAAGATATCCAAGCAAGAGTGGCTTCCAATCCGGATTGCCGTACTTGAACAGGAACGCGAAGTTAAGGGCCGTGAA
>JASICF010000177.1 GCA_030044775.1 Candidatus Sulfotelmatobacter sp.
CGATCGGTTCGAAGCGATCACCTTCGATTGTTATGGGACGCTGATCAACTGGGAAGAAGGAATTCTAGGCTGCCTTCGCCCAATTCTCGCGCGTCACAAGAAGCCTGCAGACGATGCGACGATCCTGCAGCTTTTTGGCGATTTCGAAGCCAATGCCGAACAAGGCGAATACCGCCGTTATCGCGACGTTCTCGAATCCGTCGTGAGCGGTTTCGGCGATCACCTGGGTTTCGCGCCAACTCGGGAGGAAATCCGCTCCCTGCCGCAATCGCTGGCGAATTGGAGGCCCTGGCCCGATACGGTCGAGGCTCTCCGGCAACTGCGCCAGCGGTTTCGCCTGTGCATTGTTTCCAACGTGGATGACGATCTTTTCGCCGCTACGCGGCCGCAGCTCGGCGTCGAGTTCCAGGAGGTGATCACAGCGCAGCAGGCGCAAGCTTACAAGCCGTCATTACAGATCTTTGAGCTGGCCATGAGCCGCATCGCCGTTCCAGTGCATCGTATTCTGCACGTTGGACAAAGCATCTACCACGACGTGGTTCCAGCGCAATCGCTCGGTCTGGCCACGGTTTGGGTGAATCGCCCATCCGCGCGCAGCGGAGTGGGAGCGGTTAAGCCCGCGTCCGGTAAGCCGGATCTGGAAGTCGCAAGCCTGGCTGAGTTAGTTGCAGAAAGCTTGAGACAAGGTCGCGCTAGGTAAAGCTCAAAGGTTCGCTGGAATCTTCACCAGTTTTCTCTGAACGGCCCATATCACAAGCTCGGCTTTGTTGTGGAGGCCAAGCTTACGCATCAGGTTGGATTTGTGCGAATCAACCGTCTTGCTGCTGAGTCCCAGAACCGTGGCGGCTTTGCGCACCGTCTTGCCCTGTGCCAGCAATTTCAGGACCTCCTCTTCACGGGCTGTCAGATTTCGTTGCTGAACCGGATTCAGACTGCGATGCTGGGAATCACCCGTGATGAGCCTCTCTTGCGGCCGAGCCACATGGCCAGCGTAAACCTTGCGGACCATTTGCACTAATTCCTCGGCCGAAGTCTCGTGGACATCGCATCCTTCCGGTCCAGCTTCGGCGCCACTCGAAAAGCGCAACTCTTTCTGCGTGCTCAGAAACACAAATTTCGTATGCGGAGTTTCCAGTGAGGCATCAGAGGTTGGAAAAATCCGGGCATCAGCAACCACCACATCCGGATGGTGCCGATAAACCTGCTGCCGGCATTCGGCCGCATCGCCGGCCTCGGCGATAACCTCAATGTCGAGCTCGTCTTCCAGCAAACGGCGAATACCCTGGCGCAGTAAAACATGTTCGTGGGCCAGCAGGCAGCGAATTTTCGTGCTGGCAAAGATGAATTTCGTTGAACTTGTGTGCGGGGACACGGAACTACTCCCTGGGCAAAATTGCGAAGTGACGAGGCGGAAACCAAAACCACAAAGGGTGTGCCTTTATTGTAGCAATCATTGACGCCAGCGGGATTGTAAAAATCGATTACTGAACAAATATTTTCGGTTTGCTACTGCTGCCGGTTCGTAGTTTCTAAATTCCAGCCGCCAGCCTCATCAGGTAGAATCGAGCAACTTATGCTCCGCTACTTCACGGCCGGAGAATCTCACGGCGAAGCCTTGATTGCCTTTATTTCGGGCCTTCCCGCCGGTCTAAGGGTAGATCAGACCTTCATTGACCGCGAACTCTGGCGGCGTCAGCAGGGATACGGACGTGGCGGGCGCATGAAGATCGAGCGCGATACCGCCCACATCCTTTCCGGCGTGCGGCACGGGATGACTATCGGCTCGCCAATCTCCCTGCAATTGGAGAATCGAGACTGGAAGAACTGGCAGGAGGCTCTGCCGGTCGGCGATGGCGATCCTGCTCATCACAAACGCGTTGCATCCCCGCGCCCCGGGCATGCCGATCTGGCGGGCGCCCTGAAATACAATTTTGCCGAAGCCCGTTATGTTCTGGAGCGCGCCTCAGCCCGCGAGTCGGCGGCGCGCGTCGCTATTGGAGCGCTGGCCAAATCCTTCTTGCGAGAGTTGGGCATGGAGGTTCTGAGCCACGTTGTGGCGGTTGGCGCTGTTTCTGCGAACGCGCCGGTCTCCTGGGAGCAGATTCAGAATCTTTCGAACCGCGGCGAAATTCTGTTGAATTGCGCCGATGCCGACACCGAGCAGGGCATGAAGAACGAAGTCGATAAAGCTCTGAAAACGGGCGATTCAGTCGGAGGGGTTTTTGAAGTGGTGGCGCACGGCGTTCCACCGGGCCTTGGCACCTACGCGCAATGGGATGAGAGGCTCGACGCGCAACTTGCCTCGGCCATCATGTCTCTGCAAGCAGTGAAGGCGGTCGAGATCGGATCGGGAATTGCGGCTGCAGCGGCACCCGGTTCTGCCGTGCATGATGAGATTGGCTACGGCGGCGGAGGAAACTTCACGGAGTTTACGCGCACTCGCAACAATGCAGGCGGTATTGAAGGTGGTGTTTCTAACGGTGAAGAAATTCGCGTGCGTGGTTACCTGAAGCCGATTTCGACTCTGCGCCGGCCGCTGCGATCGATCGATTTCGAGACCAGGCAGCCGGTTAGCGCGGCTTATGAACGCTCCGACGTTTGTGTAGTTCCGGCTGCCGGGGTCGCAGCAGAAGCCATGGTCGCCCTTACCCTGTCACGCTGCGCGCTCGAAAAATTCGGCGGTGATTCCATGGGAGAAACGCTGCGCAATTTCCAGGGTTATCGCGCGCAGTTGCAAAGCTACTGATGATCTATCCCATCGTAAAATTCGGCGATCCGGTTCTCGAGAAGCCTGCAGAGAAAGTCACCGTCTTCGACGAAGAACTCAAGAAACTGGTCGAGGATATGTTCGAGTCGATGTACGCCGCGCGCGGCGTCGGACTGGCGGCGCCCCAAATCGGAATTTCGCGCCGCATCGCCGTGGTTGACATCACCTTTAAAGAAGATCCGAACGCGAAGATCGTTCTCATCAACCCGGAGATCGTTCAGAAACAGGGCCGCCACTCGCAGACCGAGGGTTGCCTCAGCATTCCCGATTTCCGGGAAAATGTTTCGCGGGCGCAGATGGCAACGGTCCGCGCTCAAGACCTGAACGGAAACTGGTTCGAGAAAATGGGCGACGATCTGCTGGCCCGCGCCTTTCAGCACGAAACCGATCATCTCAACGGAAAGCTCTACATCAGCCATATCAGCGCGATCAAGCGCGACCTGATCAAACGCAAGATACGCAAGCTCATCAAGGCCGGAGAATGGTAGGAATTCACCGATTGACACATTGAGTCATTGAGCCATTGATTAAATGCTCGAATCATTCAATGATTGAATTTCACCATGGCGCAATCGCTCAATTTGATTTTCTGCGGCACTCCGCAGTTCGCGGTTCCGATCCTCAACAAGTTATCTGCGGACGGGTTCCATATTCAGCTCGTGGTCACGCGGCCCGATCGGCCGAAAGGCCGCGGTCTTGAAATCGTTTCATCTCCGGTAAAGCAAAGAGCGCTGCAGTTGGGCTCGCCGGTCACGCAGCCGGAACGCATCAAGCACAACGAAGAATTTCGCGATCAGCTCACCCGCTTAAAGCCGGATGCGATCGTGGTCGTCGGCTACGGCCGCATCATTCCCCAGTGGATGCTCGATCTTCCCCGGTTCGGCAATATCAACCTGCACGCCTCGCTGCTTCCCAAATATCGGGGAGCGGCGCCGATTCAGTGGGCGATTGCACTCGGCGAAACGGTTACCGGTGTGACCACTATGAAAATCGATGCCGGCCTCGATACGGGCGATGTTCTTATGCAGCAGGAGGTTTCAATCGCGGCCGACGAAACGGCGGAAGCTCTTGCGCCCAGGCTGGCCACAGTCGGCGCAGACCTTACCGTCGAGACTTTGAGCAGATTGCAAGCCGGTGCGATCCAGCCGCGTCCGCAGGATAATTCCCGGGCGACCCTTGCTCCCATTCTCAAGAAAGCGGATGGTCTAGTCGACTTCTCGCTGCCGGCCGCTGAGATACTCAACCGCCTGCGCGGCTTCCAGCCGTGGCCCGGTGCGTACACGCGTTTCCATGGAAGGAATTTTCAGATTTGGAAAGCAGCCAAGGTCGACCGCTTGTTAACACCGGCTGAAATGCTGGTCGACGACGATCGTCTTCTCGTGGGTTGCGGCGAGGATACCGCAATCGAGATGCTTGAGGTGCAATTGGAAGGTAAGAAGCGAACCTCGGCAGCTGAGTTCGTTCGTGGTTATCATCCGCGCGGCGGCGAGA
>JASICF010000178.1 GCA_030044775.1 Candidatus Sulfotelmatobacter sp.
GTCCAAGCAGGCATCGAAGGAAGTTCGGGCGGTGGATTACTCGATGAACATGCAGTCTCCGTAGGAGTAAAAGCGGTAGCGGGTGGCGACGGCGTGGTGGTAGGCGCGCAGAATGTTATCGCGGCCAGCGAGGGCGCTGACAAGCATGAGCAAAGTGGATTGCGGAAGATGAAAGTTGGTGAGCAGGGCGCCGACGATCTGAAATTCGAATCCGGGATAGATGAAGATGGAGGCGGTCGAATCGCCGGCGGTAACGATTCCTGATCCTTTGCGGATTGCGTCTTCGAGGGTGCGGACAGTGGTGGTTCCGACGGCGACGATGCGGCGTGAATCTTGCAGGGCGTGATTGAGCGTGGCGGCTGCGGAGGGAGAAATCGAATAGGACTCGGAATGAATTTTGTGATCTTCGACGCGATCGGCATGCACGGGCTGAAATGTGCCGAGGCCGACGTGGAGGGTGATCTCGACGGTTTCGATGCCGCGGGCGCGGATGCGGTTGAGAATCGGTTGCGTGAAATGGAGACCGGCGGTGGGCGCGGCGACGGAGCCGCGGGGTTGCGCGTAGATAGTTTGATAGCGATCGCGATCGGAGGGGGCATCGGGGCGCGCGATGTAGGGCGGGAGCGGAACGTGGCCGATGCGGTCGAGGATGTCGTAAAACTCGGAGACCGAGCCGGCGCAGTTATCGATCGGAGGAAAACGGATGTGGCGTTCGCCGAAGGTTCCGCGGGAGATGACCTCGGCCTGGAGTTCGTCGTTCTCGCCGAAAAACAAGCGCTCGCCGATGCCGATCTTGCGGCCGGGACGAACCAGGCATTCCCAATCGTTGGGCTGGGTGGAAAGCTGGCGAGTGAGCAGGACCTCGATGCGTCCGTGAAGAAAATCGCGGGAGGCGGGGTTGCGGCGGCTGATGGACTGGGCGCGAAGGCCGGAGCGGTGTCCGTAGAGACGGGCGGGAAAGACGCGAGTGTTGTTGAAAACTATAACATCGTCAGGACGGAGGAGATCGGGAAGGTCGCGGAATTGGCGGTCTTGATACGCGCCGGTGGAGCGTTCGAGGTGCAGCATGCAGGAACTGTCGCGCGCGGCGAGCGGCTCCTGGGCGATGAGGTCTTCGGGGAGATGGAAGTTGAAATCGGAAACCAACACGGTCTCAGGTTACAGGAAGTTAAAGGAGCGAGAGCGGGTTCGCCAATTTAGTCAACGTATAAATTTAATTGGCTCTTGGAAGCGGGGTGGGTTAACATTTTCGCGGAAGCAGGCGCCGCTTTTTCCTCCCCCTTCGGAGAAGAGTTTGATGGCCACGGAACGAAAGCACAGGGAAGAGATTATCCGCTACGGACGGATGCTGCACGAGCGCGGGTTTGTGGCGGCGATGGATGGAAACCTTTCGGTGCGGCTGGACGCGAAACGGATTCTGGTTACGCCGACCTGCGTGAGCAAGGGCGCGATGCGCGCAAGCGACCTAGTGATAGTGGGAATGGACGGGAAACGGCTCGCGGGGCGGCGGAACGTCACCAGCGAAATTGCGATGCACCTGCTGATTTATAAAATGCGGGCGGATGTGCAGGCGATTGTACACGCGCATCCGCCGACGGCGACGGGATTTGCGGCCGCGGGCATGGCGCTGACCGAGCCGCTGGTATGCGAGGTGGTGGTAGGGTTGGGATCGATTCCGCTGGCGCGCTATGGCATGCCGGGGACGGATGAGCTGGCGGAAACTCTGGAGCCGTATGTGCCGCGGCACGATGCGATTCTGATGTCGAATCACGGCGTCGTCGCGTATGGCGATACGCTGGAGCACGCGCACATGAAGATGGAAATTGTCGAGCATTTCGCGCAGATTGCGCTGGTCACGCATCTGCTCGGCAAGCAGCGGCCGCTGAGCGGCATAGACGTTGAAAAGCTGATGGTGGCGCGAACAAAATATTTTGCCGGCACGAAGTATTTCAAAACGAAGGTAGCCAGTTCGGTTCCGTTAGAAATTATGACGCCTCCGGAAAAGGTCAGCTAAGACCGAGAACAGCCCCACTCAAGCCAAAACTTGCTTGAATGGGCCACCCGCCGGTTTTGTCTTCTTGGCCCAAAACGCAGCATACCCACCCTGTCGCGAACAACGCGACAAGGGTGGGGCAACCCATTTTCCAAGAGATGGGCAAGCCACCCATGAATCAGAACGCGCACTGTTCCGCCACCCATCGTTTTCGCTAAGCTTCCTTCCAAGGCGTAGTCGAGGAGTGTCCTATGAAGCGCATGTGCGCTCTGGAAATAGTGGGAGCGGGGATGTTTTTTGCGATGTGCGGGGGAGTGAACGCGCAGAACGCCGTTCCTTTCTTAAATCAATCCCTGAGTCCGGCGAGCGTTGCGCCAGGAAGCAAGGCTTTCACGCTTACGGTGAACGGATCGGGCTTCGCGTCGTCTGCTGTGGTCAACTGGAATGGATCGGCGCGCCTCACCGAGGTGATTTCAAGCGACCAGTTGAAAGCCACCATCAACGCGTCCGACGTTGCTAAGGCACAGACGGCCTGGATTACGGTCACCAACTCGGCTCCCGGCGGTGGTACTTCGAATGTCATTTTCTTTCCCGTCAGGAATAAGTCAGCCTCGATCGGCATGGCGGTCAGCGAGCCCTTCGCTGGCGCGACAGCAGTCACAGTCGGCGATTTCAATAATGACGGAAACCTGGATGTAGCCTGGACCACCAGCAGCAGCGGGTTAAACGTTTCGCTGGGGAACGGAAACGGTACCTTCCAGCCTCCAATCGTAAACAGCGTATTTGGTGACGGTCTAATTCAACTCTTAACGGGCGATTTCAACGGCGACGGAAATCTGGATCTGGTACTCGCAACGTCCGGGGGCTTCACCGTGCTTCTTGGAAATGGCGACGGTACGTTCACAAGCAGCTATAGCGCCGACCCATATGACGGCGGCAACGATGGAATCGCAGTTGCAGACTTCAACCAGGATGGCTGTCTTGATATTTACGCCGGTGGCTGGCAACTGGATATCTCCTCCTTTACGATTTATACCGGAAATTGCGATGGGACCTTCAATCGGAGCGGAGAGAGCTACCAGACGGGCACCCTCGGCGGGAGTTCCGGAATCACGCCCGGCGACCCTGCAATCGGAGATTTCAATGGGGATGGCTACCTTGACCTGGCGGTAGGAGGGTATCCGATCGCGAACGATGGCGAAATAGAGATATTCCTCGGCGGCCCAAGCGGTTTCTCGCAATCCGGCACTTTATCGGTCTACGCCGTAAACGTTGCGACAGCTGACGTGAACGGCGATGGCAAACTCGACCTCGTCACCTATTCCGGTTGCGTTATGCTCGGCAACGGAGATGGAACATTCCAATCCTGCAATGCATTGCCTTTCAGTGGATACCTCGGAGGGATCGGCGATTTCACCGGGGATCACGTACTCGATATTGTGAATGGAATTATCGGGCTGGAAAGCGGCGCAGCAGTCGATCTGGGAGCGGGAAACGGCACATTTCCAACGGACTTTACTTTTTTGGGACCGTACATTCCGAGCGCGATCGGGGACTTCAACAATGACGGAAAGCTCGACATAGTTGCCTCGGGCAGCTCCGAGGGCTATCTTCTGCTCCAGACGACAGTCGATCTCACGCCCATCAGCCTCAGCTTCGGCAACCAAAACGTGGGGACTTCGAGTGCGGCGCAAACGGCGACATTGACCAATGTAGGAACTTCGGCCCTGGAGATCGGAAAGATCGGCATTACCGGCTCGGGGTCGAAGAATTTCAGCCAAACTAACAATTGCGGCTCCAGTCTGGGTGGCGGAGCGAGTTGCACGATCTCGGTCACATTCGCGCCTACCGCAGGCGGCACATTCGCCGCATCTCTAAGCGTCAACTACAAAGGCACTGCGAGTCCTCAGTCGGTGACGCTGAGTGGAACAGGCGTGACCCCTCCCACCGTTACACTGCTACCCACCAGGTTGAGTTACGCAACGCAGTTGGTCGGGACCAGCAGCCCAGAACAAACCGCGAGCCTAAGCAACACAGGTGATCAGACTGTCTCGATCTCGAACATCGCTGTTTCCGGGCCTTTCACGGAAACGAATAATTGCCCGACGAGCCTCGGAGAATTCGGCGCATGCCAGATTCAAATCGTTTTCGCGCCGGCGGGGCCGGGCGCTGCCAGCGGAATTCTTTCTGTGACTGACAACGCCACCGGCAGCCCGCAGCAGGTCGCTCTCAGCGGAGTCGGAACCGTCATCACTCTCGCGCCGACCGCCGTCAATTTTGGAAGCCAGAGCATCGGTACGTTCAGCTCTGCAGCTCCGATCACGCTAAGTAATGTGGGGTCGACTGCAGTCAGCATTGCGTCCATCGCGATCACTGGAGCCGACCCACGAGATTTCCTTGAGGCTAATAACTGCGGCAGCGCCCTGGCTGCAAAGTCCGGGTGCACGATTGAGGTGAAGTTCAGACCAACGGCAGCCGGAGCGCGTTCCGCAGCAGTCTCGATCAGCGACAACGGAGGGGCAAGTCCACAAAGTGTGGCCCTATCCGGAACCGGCACAGAGAATTGAAGCGCCGGCAGCTACAGGTCTGAACAGATGAACGTCAAAATCCCCGCCCAAGCGAAGCTTGGATGGCGCACCCGCGTTTACTTCCTCTGATTCACGATTCGATTTTTCCATGCGGGCGTCTACTCGCCGCCGATGCGAAAGCGGAATCCGGCGCGAAAGTTCACCGGCAGAGCGGGGTATCCTGCGACTTCGTTGTAATGCCGATCGAGAGCGTTGTAAACATTCGCGTAGGCGGTGACACGCGAATTGATGGCGAACCATCCACCGAGATCGGCGCGGACGTATCCCGCGGCGTGATCGATGAGATCGTCGACAAAATCGGAATCGGGACGGCGGCCGACGAAACTGCCCCCGAGGTTTGCGGACCATTTTGTGCCGAGATAGTTCACCAGCGTCGTCGCAGAATGCCTGGGACGGCGCAGCATGGGATTGCCCGTTTCGTACAGAGGCGTGCCGCAAGCGTCGTCGGCGCAGTACGGAGATTGCAAATATTCGGTTGAGGTGTAGGTGTAGGCAGCGGTCAGCAGTAACTTCGGTTTGATCTTTCCCTGAAGTTCGACTTCCGCACCCTGGGCAAAAGATTTCTGCACATTGAAAAATTGCCCGAGCGTTCCCGGCGGATTGCCCTGGTATGCGACCGTGTTGGTGCCGTACTCAATTTGATCGTGAAAAAGATTGTTGAAATAGGTCGCGTTCAGCACCCAGCGGCTTGCCATAAAATTCTGTTGAATGCCGGCTTCGAATGCGCGCGTGCGCTCGGGCAGGAGGCCAGGGTGCGGCAGGTAATACGGAAGACCGGCAAAGGTCTCAGTGAAATCCGGATCCATGTAGGCGGTGGCATAAGAAAAGCGCAGGCGGGTTTCAGAAAAAGTCTCGTTTCCATGCCGCGCGAGCAGAGTCAGGGCAACTCTTGGCACGCCGATGTTTCCGAATTCGCTGCTGTGAACGAAACGCCCGCCAGCCACGACAGACCATCTTTTCCAGATCAGTTGTTGTTGCAGGTAGGCGTCCTGGTTGAGGCGCTGGCCATGCGTGGGCGGAGGAAACGCGGGATAACCAAAATACGCGCTTTCGTTCTCGACGCGATAGCCGAAGGTCGAGTGTGTCCAACTGCGCTCGGAGTAATCGCCCTGATATTCGCCGGCAACGTGGTTGATATCGTATTTGTAAACGGAGGCGAAATTGTAAGTGTTTCCGTCGGGGCTGTCGTCGAAATAGCGGTACACATAGTCGGACGCGGTAAAGCGGTGCTGCCATCCCGAAGGTTCGGCGACGGTAAGTTCAGTGCTGCCGATCAGAGTATTGGTCTGCGCGTTGCCGACTGACAGAGGCGGGACAAGTTCGTTGCCGTTGAAGTTCCAGGCTCCCGGAAGACCGGTGTGGCTGTTGGAATGGCGAACGCGAACGCGCAAGGAAGTTTTCGAGTTGAGCGAGGCTCCGACGTTTGTTCCGGCAAGCGAATCCGAGAAAGCATCGTTGATGCCGGAACCGTTGGTGTTGAACTGGTCGCCGAAAAAATTGTAA
>JASICF010000179.1 GCA_030044775.1 Candidatus Sulfotelmatobacter sp.
TGAAAAAGGGCGTTCGCTCCATCAAGGAAGTCGTCACCTTCGACGAAGAGGAAATCACCGACGATATCGTCCAGAACCGGTTGAACGAATTTACCGGCAAGATTGACGATATGGCCAAGCTGTACAAGAAGGTCGGCATCCAGCAGGAAAAGTACATTGCGGTTTCGCAGAAGAAGCGTCCCAAAGATCATCGCCGCGCCCGCAAGAATTTTGCGCGCGCCATCGTTCGCGTTTCTCTTGCTGTCCGCAATCTCGGTTTCACCAATGCCGAGCGCAAGCGCCTCATCGACCGCGTTAACAAAACCGTCGATGCCATGCGCTCGCTCGACCGTCAGGTGCAGAATCTCGAGCGCAAGGCCGACGCTACGCGCAGCGAAGATCAGAAAAAAGAATATCGCCGCCAGGCGCGCGCCGTGCGCAGCGAAATCGAAAAGCTCGAGCAGGAAGCCGGACTTCTCTTCCAGGAGATCAAGCGCACCCAGCGCGAAATTATCCAGGGAGACATGGATGCCGAGCAGGCCAAGCGAGAACTGATCGAAGCCAACCTGCGTCTCGTCGTCTCCATCGCCAAAAAGTACACCAACCGCGGCCTGCAATTTCTCGACCTGATCCAGGAAGGCAACATCGGCCTGATGAAGGCCGTCGACAAGTTCGAATACCGCCGCGGCTACAAATTCTCTACTTACGCAACGTGGTGGATTCGCCAGGCCATCACCCGCGCCATCGCTGATCAGGCACGCACTATCCGCATCCCAGTGCACATGATCGAAACCATCAACAAGCTGATTCGCACTTCGCGTCAGCTCGTGCAGGAACTCGGGCGCGAACCCACGTCGGAAGAAATCGCCAAGCGCATGGATATTCCGGTGGCGAAGGTTCGCAAAGTCCTGAAGATCGCGCAGGAACCGATCTCGCTCGAAACGCCGATTGGCGAAGAAGAAGATTCGCACCTCGGCGACTTCATCGAAGATCGCGCCGTCGTCTCGCCGGCGGAAGCCGTGATCAACGTGAACCTGAAAGATCAGACTGGACAGGTTCTGCGCACGCTTACGCCGCGCGAAGAAAAAGTCATCAAGATGCGCTTCGGCCTCGAAGACGGCAGCGAGCACACGCTCGAAGAAGTTGGCCAGTCGTTCGCCGTCACCCGCGAACGCATCCGGCAGATTGAAGCCAAGGCACTGCGCAAGCTGCGGCATCCATCGAGGTCGAGGAAGCTAAGGGCGTTTATGGATGGGGTGAGGGACTAAGATTCACCGCAGAGGCATGAGAGTGTTAAGTGAGGCGCGGCTGTGGCCGTGCCTTTATTTTTCCCGAATTGGGCACTATCTCGAAATTTTCCTACACTCGAGTGTCATGTTCGAGAGGTCGGGTGCTTAGAATTGCGTTTGGCGGACAGCGTTTAGGAGGGTATTGCCAGTGGGTACTGGACGACGTCCGCGAAACGTCGAGTGACTTTGCAGCCACTAGGGTTCAACTCCCTTGCCCTCCTCGCGGCACTCGACACTAAAGTTTCCTTGCCTTCAGTCTGAACGTGGATTACGATTAAATTGTTTCGCGGACGCCGTTAGTATCTATAAGCCCTGGGCATTGCTCGGGGCTTTGGCTTTTTGTGCCGCACAACTGCCCCACTCAAGCCAAAACCGGGGCTTGAATGTGCCACCCGCCGGAGAAACCTCAAAAGCAGAGTGCGAATAAGAACGAGAAAGTGCGATGAGTCTCAGAAAGCTCACATACGCGGATGAGTTGATACTGCCACTACTCGGGTTGCCACAATTCGATGGGATTTCCTTCCGGATCGTGCACGCGAGTGAAGCGCCCGATGCCCGGATAGGATTCCGGATCTTTGACCTCAATTCCCGCGTTTCGTAGCTGGGCTATCATTTTGTCGAGGTCGTGTACGCGAAAATTCACCATCCAGGCCTTGTTCGGGTCTCCGAAATATTTGGTTGTCTCGGGAAAAGGAGTGAACGAAGTCGGTCCCGCCTCCTGCTGCCACACGGTTCCTCCCTCGCTCGTTGGTGTGAGCGCGATGCCCAGATGTTGTTGGTACCAGTTTCCCAACGCTTTGGGGTCGTGAGCGCGGAAGAACAACCCTCCGATTCCGGCTACTTTTTCCATGTCCGTTCCTTTCGATTCATTTTTGGCGGCTGCTTTCACATGCGAAGCAGGACTCGCCGGCTGTTCCCCACTCTGCGCCGCATTCTGTGCCGCCGCAATTGAACTCTTCCGAGGCGGAATGAAGCTCGCCGCGAAAGCGTACGACAAAGTTTGAAGTACTCGGCGCCGATGCAGGCTCATGCCGTCCTCGTCGCTGCCATTTTCCGAACGGGTATGCATAAGGAAGAGGTTTGAGCTAATTGAAAGTTTAAGCTCATATAAGATACCTGCGGGCGGGGACTTCTGAAAGGTTCAATTTCAATGTCCAGCCAGCGGCACCACAACGAGTTGCCCGGGGCATCTCCGGGGCGCATAGATTCGCGTCTCGTTCCATACGCACTTCGTGTCTGCGAATACCGAGGACGTTTGATTTCTCGCGCGGTGCCTTTCGCCCCATTTCCTTTACACCGTCTAAGTTATTGATAATTCGCGCGGCTCATTTTTGCAGCCAAAGTTTATTCACAGTTTTCCTCAGCCATCCACAACGAACTCTCACCCTCCACAGCTTCTGCACACAACCGAGTGCCTTTTCTGTTGCCCGCCGCAATATTCTCGCGCAGAGTGGGTTCAGCGAAAACGTGAGCACTCTCAAGTCTGTCGAACGATGATTGCGGTGACGCTGGCGGCAGCTGGCAATTCTCGAGGGTGAGTTGCCAGAGGGCACTTGGTAGCGCGCGAGCGCATGCCGCTTGCCCGGGCATTGCGGCCTCCTCCACTTCACGCTCATTGAGCGGGTTGGGCTGCTGGCCCACCGCGGCGGTTGTAGTGCGTGATTCTCCGAACCACGCATGGCACTCGGCGCCGGTAAAAGTGGCACTCATTTGGGTTTTACCCATGGGAGCGCTGTCGGACCGGTGACATCGTCTCGCTGCTCCTGGCAGCGGGAAGGACGGAACTGAGAGATCCACGAACGTGCGGCGCGGGGTGGCTGGCCCTGCGCCGCATCTTTTTTGCCCTTGACTCTGCTTCGCTTGTTCTTCACTCTGGTCAGGAGCGCGTTTTCGGCGACGCAAACTCGAACCGAAAATTTTCATAATCATTCTGCGTTTTCCGAAGGCCGCGCCTCGCATTCACAGCCTTTATCGATTTAGTTTGCCGAAGGCATTTTGAGATTTTGGGGAAACAGATAGCGTGGCCACGACCGATTACAGCATCAGCACTCTTCCCGCGAACGTAGAAGCCGAGCGCTCCATCCTCGGTGCCATTCTGCTGGATAACTTTGCCTACAACCAGGCCGCCGAACATCTGCGCATCGAGGATTTCTCTCTCGATTCGCATCGCCGCATTTATTCCCGCATGGTCGACCTCGCCGAGTCTTCGCGTCCGATCGACATGATCACGCTGATCGACGAACTTGAGCGCCACAAAGAATTGCAGGCCATCGGCGACGTGGCCTACGTCTCGAGTCTTCTTCACGGAGTCCCCGACCGGCCCAGCATCGAGCACTACGTCAAGATCGTGCGCGACAAGGCGCTGCTGCGCGGGCTGATTCACGCCGCCAACACCGCCGTTGCGCGCGCCTCGGACCAATCCGATCCCGCCGAAGAAGTTCTGAACGACGCCGAAGCCGCCATCTTCCAGCTCTCCGAAAAGCGCATCGGGCGCGGCTTCCTCGGCGTGCAGGAAATCGTTCGCGAATCGTTCGGATCGGTCGACGCATTGCTGCAGCGCGGCCAGCGCATCACCGGGCTCGCGACGCATTACACCGATCTCGATGAAATGACGAGCGGCCTGCAGCGTTCCGATCTCGTCATCATTGCCGCGCGGCCTTCCATGGGCAAAACCGCATTTGCCATGAACATCGCCGAGAACGCCGCTGTCGAAGATCAGCAGGTCGTTGGCGTTTTCTCTCTCGAAATGTCGCGCGAAGCGTTGCTCATGCGCCTGCTCTGTTCGCAAGCGAGAGTCGACGCCCACAAGATGCGCACCGGATCCTTGTGGCAGGATGACACGCGCAAAGTGGTTCGCGCCATGGAGCAGCTCGCGCACGCTCCCATTTTCATCGATGACACTCCCGGCATATCTCTCAGCGAAATGCGCGCCAAGGCAAGACGCCTCAAACAGTCGCAAGGCAAGCTCGATCTGCTGATCATTGATTATTTGCAGTTGATGTCGGGCGGGAGCAAGCGCTACGAAAACCGCACCCAGGAAGTCTCAGCGATTTCGCGCGGACTCAAAGCTCTTGCCAAGGAACTCGCTGTGCCAGTGATTGCGCTCTCGCAGTTAAGCCGCGCTCCGGAAAGCCGCGGTGGCGATCATCGCCCGCAGCTCGCCGATCTGCGTGAATCCGGCTCCATTGAGCAGGATGCCGATCTCGTCATGTTCATCTTCCGCGAAGAAGTCTACAAACAAGATGATCCCGACCTGCAGGGCCGGGCCGAAATCATTATCGGCAAGCAACGCAACGGTCCGATCGGCCGCGTGAATCTGGCTTTCTTAAAGAACTCCACGCGTTTTGAGACTCTGGTTGAGGGTGGGTTGGCCCCCGAGGAGTAATTCTTCTGGTTACAGGAACTACTGTAGTTGTGGCGGGTAACTACCTTAGAGCACGGAAGTTATCTTGCCTCGTGCTACCTGTGGAAATTCTTGTGGAATTGCCAGTCGCGCCAAAAATATCTATCGGCAAAGCGAGTGAGGCGGATCACATTCTTTTGTTTTTCTTTCCCTAATGCGCTGAATAGTAATCACTTAGGCAATTCATTCTCTATTAACGTACGGCTCGGCCGGCCCTTGCCATCGCCCTCCCTTTTTGGGGTTTTGCACATTTTGCCGTTTTAATGCTTCCGATTTCGCCACGCGAAAGACTCCTCGCAGGCGGAGCGGTTGATACGGTGGTCTGACCATTTCACAAGATGTAAACATTTGTCAGTCGCTTTCCTCCTCTGCCTTCAACACCGCCGGAGCTGTTCCCTGCGGGATCCAGCCCCCGACGCGCTTCGTGCGGTCTGTTCCCGTCTCCGGGGTTAAACTTCGCGGCCCTCACAGCAATTGCGCCCAGAATGGGGGAGGGAACGTCGGATTACATTGACACATGGATGAAATCAGATAATATGATTATATGAATAAAATCATCAGCGTGACCGAGGCCGCGCGCAACTTCGCCGATTGCGTGAACCGCGCCCACTACCAGAAGGTCACGTTCGTCTTGCTGAAGGGCGGATCGCCAGTCGCGCGAATCGTGCCGGACGAACAGAAGGTTTGCACCGGCGCTGATCTGAACAACGCCCTGGCGAATGCAAGGATCGCCCCCGGAGAGGCATCGTCCTGGAGTCGCGATCTGCGTAGCGCCCGCAGTCGGCTGAAGCCGGTAGTGGACAAATGGCGATAATCCTCGATGCCGACGTCATCATCGGCGGTGAAAAAGGAAACTTCGATCTCTCCGCTTGGCTTGCATCGCAAGGCAGCGAACAGTTTGAGATCGCAGCCGTGACCGTCGCCGAACTTTGGCATGGTGTCGAGCGCGCGTCGGGACAGCATCGAACGCCTCGCGAGTCATACCTGAGAGCGCTTCTCGACGTTCTCCCCATCATCCCCTACACCGAACAGACTGCGTATCGTCATGCTCAGCTGTGGGCGCAACTCGAAACCGCCGGCAAAATGATCGGCCCGTACGATCTGATCGTCGCCGCGACCGCCCTGGAAAGAGAAAGCACATTGGCCACATTCAACAAGCGCCATTTCGCCAATGTGAAAGGATTAAAGCTGATCGAACTGAAATGAGGACTGGGCTGTCAAAATTTGCAACCCAATCGAAACCATGGAGCGTCGAACGCCCTTGGCTGTCGCAACCATCACTTCCCGAAATGAAATTCGATTTCGAGTTTTCTCCCTGTCGACCTTGCTGATGACCAGCGCCAACTCCTAACCTGTTCTCCGGGCCCGTGGTGTAACTGGTAGCATCTCTGCCTGTCACGCAGGAAGGTGCGGGTTCGAACCCCGTCGGGTCCACAGCATTCCCTGGTTCCTCCGAAATGGTCGGTAGGGGAATCTGCCGAGGAGCTCTGACAGGCAGGCTCCTCAAGTAATCTTGACTTTCGATTGGCGGGTTTCGATAATCATGTTGACAGGCAGAGATGCTAACCCCGAGTGGAAGCCACGCTCGGGGCTTCGCTTTTTGGAGGGAGTGGCACGGATCTTAAGGGAAAACTCGTGGCGCTGCTTCCCCTGACGAGGGCGTCCGGGGCTCCACTTTGCACAGCAGGAGCAACGCCTCCGGGCCAGCTTTCGCGCTTGGGCTCACCGTGAGCCTGAAAATCCGGGGCATGAAAAGCCTCCGCCCCCTTTCGCGACAAGCGCGGAAGGCTGTGGCGCTCCGCCAGTCCGCGAACTTAGGGCGAGGTCGTAGGTTCCGGAAGCGCTTCGCTGCCGGGTCTATTGCCCCATATGCTTCGAGGCCACTGCGCCGGGTTCTCCGCAAACATTTCTGTCGCGTCGTGACAGCCGCCAAGGTGGTCCAAGAAATCAAGATTGAGACCGTAAAGTTTCGCGATCTGTTCCTCCGTGGCGTCTTGCCCTATGTCGAATACAAAACCATTGCCGGAACCAACCGCTCCGCCGCGAAACTTGGGATTGTAGACGGCTTGATTCACCATCACGACAAAGGTAGGAATGTAGGGAATCTTCCTGTCAGCGCCCGCGCACGAGGCTCCAAGCTTCACTTCTTGTAGCGATCCTTTAGTAAATCCGATCGAGGCCGCCATACCGGATTGCCTGAGAGTCAGGAATGAGATCCTGTTCGCGAACCCTATGGAGAACGAGCATGCATCTGACGTGCAAGAGCCTGAGTTATTAAGGAACACGTGGGAAAGGTATCTCCGTCGAAATGACTCGACCTCCTGAAACGACGCTTTGCCAACCCTGAGTCCCTTAAGGTCGCGGATACATTCATCGGCGACGCTTCGCGTGTGCCATGCCCAGGAGAATAACAAAAGGAATCCAGCAATTCCCAGACCCAACAGCGAAAAGAGCACGGTCCTCAGATGAAGGTTTCTCAACATGGCGTCCCTTTCAGGAGAATTGCCGTAGCGGTGGTGTGCTCTCAACCAAGAATTCGTGACGCTGCTTCCCCGGACGGGGCGTCCGGGGCTCCATGATTAAGAGCTTTTCTCCCCTTGCAGCGGATGAGATTTTCACCTCAGTCGCTATCTTCTCCCACCTTCAGCACCGCCAGAAAAGCTTCCTGCGGAATATCCACCCTCCCGATGCGCTTCATGCGCTTCTTGCCTTCTTTCTGCTTTTCGAGCAGCTTGCGCTTTCGCGTAATATCGCCGCCATAGCACTTCGCGAGCACGTTTTTCCGCATCGCTGAAACCGTCTCGCGGGCAATGATTTTCGCCCCAATCGAAGCCTGGATCGGCACTTCAAACATCTGCCGCGGGATGAGTTGCCGCATCTTCGAGACCAGCGCCTTGCCGCGTTCGTAAGCAAATTCGCGATGCACGATGATCGAGAGCGCATCCACCGGATCGCCCGCCACCAGAATATCCAGCTTCACCATCGGCGATTCCCAATATCCCGCGAGGTGATAATCGAGCGAAGCATAACCTCGCGAAACCGTCTTCAGCCGGTCATAAAAATCCAGAACGATCTCATTCAGCGGTAACTCATAGTGCAACATCACGCGCGACGAGCTCACGTATTCAAACGTTTTTTGCTTGCCGCGTTTTTCTTCAACGAGCTTCAAAATTCCGCCGACATATTCTTCATTGGTAAGAATCGTTGCCAGAATCACCGGCTCTTCCACCTTTTCAATCTCGCTCGGATCGGGCCAGCGCGAAGGGTTATCGACTTCAATTTTCTTTCCGTCGGTTAGCGTGATGTTGTAGCGCACACCGGGAGCGGTGGTGATGAGGTCCAGCGCGAACTCGCGCTCCAGCCGCTCCTGAATAATCTCCATGTGCAGCAGCCCGAGAAATCCGCAACGGAAGCCAAAGCCCAAGGCCACCGAACTTTCCGGCTCGAAGAAAAACGACGAATCGTTCAGCCGCAGTTTTTCCAGCGCCTCGCGCAGGCGCGTGTGCTCGTGCGAATCCACCGTATACAGGCCGGCAAAAACCATCGGCTTGATTTCTTCAAATCCCGGCAGAGCTTCAATCGCCGGATTCGCATCGTCGGTGATCGTGTCGCCAATCTTGCTGTCGGCGACATTCTTGATGTTCGCAATTAAGAACCCGGCTTCACCCGCCTGCAGTTGATCGACATCC
>JASICF010000180.1 GCA_030044775.1 Candidatus Sulfotelmatobacter sp.
TATCTCGACCTGGTGAAGCGCGGCAAATATCTCGATGCTTACGCTCTTATTAAAGAAGACATGCCGTTTCCTTCGGTGACGGGACGCGTGTGCTACCACCCGTGCGAGCAAGCGTGCAATCGCGGGAAGTACGACGAAGCGATTTCCATTCGCGCGGTCGAGCGGTTCCTCGGCGATCTTGGCCAGGCGCTGACGAACGATGTTGTGCAGGCAGGCAAACCGAACGGGAAGAAAGTGGCTGTTGTGGGTTCGGGTCCGGCCGGGCATAGCGCGGCCTATCAACTGGCGAGGCTGGGATACAAAGTCACGATTCTCGAAAAGTCCCCGAAAGCGGGCGGATTGAATCGCGGAGGGATTCCCGACTGGGTTCTGCCCCAGAATGTTCTCGATCGGGAGATCGAACGCCTAAAGCAGCTCGGTATCGAGATTCGCACCAACTGCGAAGTCGGCAAAGATGTTTCGTGGGACGAGCTCAAGAAAAACTACGACGCCTGCGTGCTGGCCGTCGGATTGATCGATCCAAACAGCATTCGCGCGGAAGGCGAAAACAAAGAAGGCGTGTTGTATGGGTTGCCCTTCCTGCGCGATATCGGCATGGAAACTTCGAAGGTGAAGCTGGGCGCCCGCGTGGCGGTGATCGGCGGGGGAAATACGGCAATCGATTGCGCTCGCGAAGCCTTGCGGCAAGGCGCAGTTGAAGTGACCATGATCACTGTCGAAGGCAACCAGAAAGAGATGCCGGCGGTGCCGGAAGATCTGCACGACATGCTCGAAGAAGGCGTCGAGCTGATGCATGCCCGCGCTTGTGTCGCAATTCTTGGCAACGGCAAGGTCGAAGCGCTGCATCTGCACCCGGCAAAGTTCGAAGGCGCGATCAACGCTTCGCCGATCAAGATCGATCGCGAAGCGAAGCCGGAGAAGTTCGCCGTCGATAATGTAATCATCGCGATTGGGCAACATGCGTCGCTGAACTGGTTGCCGGCGGAGTTCAAGAATGAAAGAGGCACGATCAAAGTCGATAAGTTCGGCCGCCTCGGCGATACGAACTTTTTCGCTGCGGGCGACATCGTGCAGCTTGGCTCCGGCCAGCCGCTGATGGTGGTGAACGCAGTGGGCGACGGCAAGCGCGTGGCGTTCAACCTCGATAAGGTCTTGCGCGGAGAAAAACTTGAGCCGCGCTCCATTCCAGTCGACGTGATCTTCGATTTGAATCGCATGAATATGACCTACTTCCCGCACTTCCCCCGCGAGCAGCAGACTCTTCTGCCGCCGAAAACGCGGAAGAAGACCCAGGACGAGGTCATTCAATCGTTCACCGAGGAGCAAGCCATCGAAGAGGCGAACCGCTGCTTCAGCTGCGGAACCTGTAATGCATGCGACAACTGCTACCTCGTTTGTCCCGAGCCTTGCATCGCCCGGCCGGAGCGCTCGAACGGCCTCTACAAAATTCTGGTCGACTACTGCAAAGGCTGCCGCGTGTGCATCGAAGAGTGCCCAACCGGGTGCCTGGAAGGCGTACCCGAACTCGATTTCGACACTGGAGTCGTGCGCATGGATACGGCGTTTGCGATCTCCCCGGGATTGCATGGCCGCCAAGCCGAGCAACTGAAGCATCTGGATGAACGTGCGCCGAAAAATATTTAACGTTTCAGCAACGAGATTTGGAGCGAAATCATGCCAGTGATGGAAGCAACGAAGAGGATGGTGCGTATCAACGGTTGCGTCGCGTCGGCGCAGGCCGCGAAGTATGCGGACGTGGACGTGATCGCGGCCTATCCGATCCGTCCTTATACCGCAACAATGATGGCGCTTGCGCAGATGGTGGCGAATGGTGAGCTCGATGCCGAGTACATCGTGGCTGACAGCGAGCACTCGCAACTGAGCATTGCCCATGGCGCGGCTTCGGCGGGAGCAAGGGTCTTCACCGGAAGCTCGGGTGTAGGCGTGCAGTTCGCCTATGAACTCTATTCGCCGATTTCGGGTAGCCGGATGCCGGTGCAGATGATGATTGCCGACCGTACCCTCGATCCTCCGGGCGACTTCGGCTCTGAGCATACAGACGCGCTTTCCACGCGCGATATGGGCTGGCTCATGGGCTGGTCGTGCGACGCGCAGGAAGCGTTCGACAACCACCTCATCGCCTACCGCATCGGCGAAGACCGCCGTGTGTTGTTGCCCCAGATGGTCTGCCAGGATGGTTTCTTCGTTTCCCACATCACGGGCGATGTGGAACTGCCGGACATGGGGCAGGTGCGCGAGTTTCTGCCTCCATATAAGCATCCCTATCCTCTCGATCCGCGGCATCCGGTTTCGCACGGCCCCCAGATCATGCCCGAGCAAGGTCCTCCCCTGCAGCTTGAACGGGCGCGCGCGATGGAAGAATCGATGGCGGTTGTCGAGCAGGCACACGAAGAGTTCGCGCAAATCTTCGGCCGCAAGTACGATCCGTGGCTCGAAGAGTACAAAACCGACGACGCCGAAGTCGTCTTCTTCCTGCAAGGCGCGCACGCGGTGACGGCGAAGTTTGCAATTCAGCACATGCGCGAGCGCGGGATTAAGGTCGGAATGGTGCGGCTGAGAACCATCCGACCGTATCCGACGGAGCAAGTACGCGAATCGCTGAGCAAATTCAAGGTGGTCGGCGTAATCGAAACGAATATGGCTTTAGGCAGCGTGAGCAGCGGCGGCGCGCTTTACGCCGAGGCTGCGGCCGCGCTGTACGAAGCCGACAAGCATCCCCTCGTGATGTCATTCATGGCGGGTATGGGCGGCGAAGCCATCGTGCTGAAAGAGTTTTACTGGATGACCGAAAAGATGATCGAAGCCCAGAAGCGCGGCAAGATCGAGAAGAGAACGCACTGGGTCGGGTTTGAACACTAGAAGCGGGCTCCGCTCGCTGGACAGCTCTCTCGGCGCGCTTCGCTTGCTCAGGGCAGGCTCAGTGCGGCGGCTGTCACCATGGTTTTAAGAGACGCTTATTCGGGGCTGCGGCTCCGGGGAGGAAATTATGGCAACCATCGAAGTGCAACGGCAGATACTGCCGATTCTGGAGAGTCCGAATAAGGGCGCGCGTTTTTATAACCCCGAGCTGCCGCAATCAGAACCCTTCGTTCCGGGACACCGCACGTGCGCGGGTTGTGGCCCATCGATTCAATACCGCATGACCAGCAAAGCCGCCGGCGACAACACCATCCTCGTCGGCCCCACCGGATGCATGTATGTGGCGAACAGTTCGTACTTGTGCACGCCCTACAACGTTCCCTGGGCGCACACGCAGATTGGCAGCTCGGGTAGCTTTACCGCTGGCGTCTCTGCCGCCTATGAGGCCATGATCCGCAAGGGGAAGTGGCAGGGGAAATTCCCGAACATCATTTGCGAGGCCGGCGACGGCAGCTCTTCCGACATCGCCCTGGCCTCGATCTCCGGCGCGCTCTATCGCAATCACGATTGCCTGATCATCTGCTACGACAACGAGCAGTATGCCAACACGGGCATTCAGGCGTCATCGCGCACTCCCTATGGTGGCATGACTACGTTCTCGCCACCCGGCCCGGAAGTTCCCGAAGGCAAGAAACTCTACCCCAAAGATTTGGCGCGCATGATGGCCGCTGGCCATCCGCATTGCTACGTAGGCACTGCCAGTGTCGGCTATCCCATTGACTTGATGAACAAAGTTCGCAAAGGCCTGAACCACAAAGGCGCGGCATTCCTCATGATCTATACCCCCTGCCAGAAAGGTTTTGTTTATGAAACTCCGCGATCGATCGATCTCGGTCGTCTGGTGGTGGAGTGCGGCCTGTACCCGATGTGGGAGTGGAGTCCTGAAAAGCGCGAATACGACTACAGCTTCCGACCGGCGAGCATGAGGCCGGTGTCGGAATATCTGAAACTGCAAGGGCGTTTCGGCCACCTTCATGCGGAACATGTCGCCAATCTGCAGAAGTTTGCCAACCGGCAGTGGAAGATGATGGGTATTCAAATTCCCGAGGCGTTGCTTCTGGCCGAGGACGCGAAGAACGTTACGAACATGGCGGCTGCTGCGGAAGCGCAAGCCGTGGCGGAGACCGTATGAGCACAAAATCGCTTGCACAAACCCGCGAGGCGGAAGTCGAGCCGGAGGGTCAGGAAAGCTACATTGTCACCGAAGGTAAAAAGCGCGGAGCCACGCGCGACGTGCGCCCGGAAGCGGCATATGACAAGTATTACACCGTGCTGAAGGTGCATCCCGGCGATGCCATTCTCACCAACAACTGGCACACCAACGAAGTGCTCGACCATGCCCGCAATAACTTTGAGGGGGTCACGTTTGCCATGCGCACGCTGGAAGCGTGGGGCGCGATGATCGAAAACGATCATCGCGCCTATTACACTGCGGGCGGGCGCATCTGGGTAATGGACATCGAGCCTTCGCAAGGCAAGAAAGCTCGCCTGCCCGGAACCGGGCCGGCTGCAAAGAAATAACCGGTGCGCAACGTTCTGCTGATCGACGATACGCCGGAGATCGCCGAGCTGCTCACTTTTTCGCTGCGTGATCTCGGTTACGATGTTTTCGCGCAGGGATACACGAGCAGCGTGAACGAACTCGCGATTGAGCATCACGCGGAAGCGGTGATTCTCGATTGCACTTCGTATGAAATGAGCGAGGCGCTGTTCGATGCGGTGCGGCAGCATGAAAAGCATGGCGAACTGCCGGTCGTGATTATTAGCGATACGCCGGAAGAAGCGGAAAAGAGCTTGCGGTCGAGGAAGGCCCGTGAAGTTTTGCTGGTGCCCAAACCGTTTACCGCGTCGCAGGTCGGCCGTGCGCTGGGGCAGTTGCTGGATTAGTTATGGCTCTCTGGAGCATGGACGAATGGGAATACCTGGAGCACGAGATCGTCAGCGATCCGAAGGGTAGAAAATGGACCGTGGCGCTCATGGATGTTCTCGGGCAGGAAGGTGATCCCGATATTCCGGGGAGCTTGCAGGAGTTGCAGTATTCCTCCGGACGATACTTCACTCTCGTTTATTCGGAGGGAGGCTTGCAGCGCGAACGCGGCTACACGTCGCTCGAAGAAGCGAGAAATGCATACGGAAACCTGCTGATGGGTGTAATCGAGGGCAGCGTCGATCCCGCGCAGCCCGTGTTTCGCCAGGATTTAGAGGACTGACCGAGCCTGTCGATGACTCGTCAGCGGCCAGGATCGAGGTCGCGCATAATTACATGAAGTACCTGTCCAGTCCGTCGCGCCTCGCGTTCGGAAATCATTTCATGGGGAATCGCCTCTCCCTTTTCATTCATTCGATCCCGATACGTTCGCGCGGTTTCCGGCAGGCGCGCCGTGCCGTTGCGAATCAGTCCGGCCTTCTCGGCAACCGCCAGCCGCGTCTCAAACGACCATTCAGAGATCTTTTCCGCTGGCGCTCCAGAAGCCACCAGAACCGTCAACCCTTTATGTTGCAGTGCGTCTGTCACAATCGCTTCAAGGATTCCGCAATAAGTGACCAGCGCCAGTTGAAAATCTCCCTCGTCGAGGGCGGTTCGCCCGTCGGCATACGCCCGCTCCAATACGGGGCGAATTTCAACGTTGTGAACAAAATCGAATCGGTGTGGGGCCGGAGCCTCGTTTGTCACCGCAGCAATAGCCTCGTTGTTGGTTTGCGAGAGAGTGGTCGCGGCTTGGCTCAGCACAGCCAACATTTGCCGGACGATTTCCGCCGGTGTCGCGCCTTGAGCAGCGCTTCCGTCCGGCGAGCGTTTCAGAAATGCCTGGCTGAAGGCGCGCGCCAGCCAATGAGCTTTGCTGCCCCCGGAGAGCTGATTGACGATCTGACCGCAGTCCTCCTGCCAGCGGCGGGTTGCCGCAATATTTTCCGCGTTCGCCGAGTCGGCGGACAGGGCTTCATCGAGCTGCTGCCCGCGCTTCACAAGGCTATCGAGGTGGGCAAGATAGGTGTTGACCTGACTTTGCAGAGTTTGGTCCACGGATTTTTGTTGATTCGTCAAAAGAAAAAGCCTCTGCTTTTATGGCTGCCAACCGGAAAGCATAATTTCTTGACAGCGTGCCGCGAGGGTGATAAAGTCCTCGCGCCAGTGGTTCAATAACTGGACCAGTATACAGCATGGTCTCTCGCGAAGTGGCTGGGGTTCCGGTGTTCGATCGAAAAAAGTCGAAATTGTGGCGAGGTGAAGCCCAATGAGTTCTTCTAGTAACGTCACTCCCGAATCTTTGATTCATCCGTCTCGCATTCCCAATCGCTGGGTTCAACTCATCGCAGGCATCGTAGCTATGATGGCCATCGCCAACCTGCAATATGCCTGGACCCTGTTTACCACTCCCATCCAGAACCATATGCACATCACTTTGAAAGCCGTGCAATGGACCTTCGCTTTGTTCGTCGCGATGGAAACTTGGCTGGTTCCATTCGAAGGTTTTCTGGTTGACATTATCGGGCCGCGGCTAATGCTTGGTCTGGGTTCGTTTATGGTTGGCTTGGGCTGGATCGGCTCTGGCTACGCCGAAACGGTCGGCGCGCTTTATTTCTGGTATTCCATTGGCGGCGTCGGCGCCGGAGTCGTGTACGGCGGCGCCATCGGCAATGCGCTGAAATGGTTTCCCGATTACCGTGGCCTCTGTGTAGGACTGACAGCTGGAGCCTTCGGAATCGGCACCGCCGTGACCGTTGCGCCGATAGCCAAGATGATCACCAGTTCGGGCTACCAACATACTTTCATTGTGTGGGGGTTTGTTCAGGGCATCGTGGTCCTGGTTTGCTCCCTTTTCTTAGCGCGGCCACCCGTAGGATGGACGCCACCGAACTGGGTGGAGAAAGAGAAGAAGATCAAGGCCAAGATCAATACCTCTGCCGTCGACATGACGCCGCTGCAAATGGTCTGCCAGCCGTCCTTCTATCTCATCTACCTGATGATGGTCATGCTGGCCTTCGGAGGCCTCGTCGTGACGGCCCAACTCAAGCCGATGGCCGTGTCTTATCACGTCGACAAGATTGTTGTGATGTTTGGCATGACCGCGTTGGTGCTCGCCATTGAACTCGATCGCATTCTGAACGGCCTGACTCGGCCGTTCTGGGGCTGGGTTTCCGACCATGTTGGACGGGAGAACGCCATCTTTGCCTCCTTCGTTCTCGAAGCGATCGCAGTTTTTGCCCTGCTCCAACTGATCAGCCATCCCCTCTGGTTCATCGCACTTTCTGGCCTCTGTTTCTTTGCCTGGGGAAACATCTTTTCGTTGTTCCCATCGGTCACCGGAGACCTGTACGGAAATAAATGGGCCACCACGAACTATGGTGTTGTCTATACCGCCAAAGGCGTAGCTGCAGCGTTCGCCGGACCGGGTGCCGCATGGCTGTTTGCCAAGACCGGCTCGTGGTCGAAGGTCTTCTGGGCGATGATTGTCTGTGACCTGATTGCGGCGTTCATGGCATTGCTGTGGCTAAAGCCGATGGCGGCCCGCGCTGTAGCGAAGCAAAAATCGAGGCCCAGTGTGGATATCCCCGCTCCCATTAAGGCGCGCGGCGTAGCGTAAATTCATTTCCTGTCTGTAAGACATGTTTCGACATTGATCGGTCCCGTTCAGTCTGCGGGGCCGTCTTTTTCCATCTGCCCGATCGGAGACCATTCCTCTGGCCGGCCGACTTTCATCCCATTCAGAACCTGCAATTCTGCTGTTACGCGAGTCCAGGCTTTCTTGTTCTTCTTGGTGGCAATCGGGGCATTTGCATCGGAGTAGTAATTTAAAACATTCTTCTTGAGAAGAGCCGGAACGATCCTCTCGGGGTTCGTCGTCAGCCGTCTCAGCAATTCCGCATAGGTCTTATCGGTCAGGGGATAGGCGCCGGGCATGGTTATCTCTCCCGTATTCAGATCGAGATTCGCCAGCGCGAGCGGAGAGTCCACCCCTAGTCTCATCTTGTCGAGCAGATCGCGAAATATCGAAACACTGCGGTTTACGCTTTTGAGATACCATCCCTCAGTCTCGGGCGTCGGAATCTTGATCGCCAGGTCTGACACTGGCCCGACCTTCGGAAGAACAAATACCATAAGCGCGAGTAAATGAGCGGTTACACCCGGCTCTTTGAAAGTGCGGGCCCAGTGGCGGTCGTAATTTGTCTTTGCGACCTGTTCGGAAAAAAGACGATAGTTTTCATCACTCGGCTGAGGAGGGAACTGACGTCGATGGAGTACCAGTTCTGCCTCCGCAAAGGCCGAAATGATCGTGCTCACTGACGTGCGGTAGCTGCGCAGCGCGGGATGGACGCGGCCTACGATCTCATGCGAATCGATTCCGTAAGTGTTGAGGAACGCCCGCTCCAGCGCCTCGCGCGGAACTTTGAAGCCGATGGCCCGTAAATAGGCTTGCGGAGCGAATTCCCGGTTAGCCAGTTGGTCGACATCGAATGCGAATTCGGTGCGTATGTGACCGTGCGGGCTTTCATCATAAGTAACTCTCCGTCCGTACTTGCTCTCAAGCTTCGGAAATTCGATCGCTGTCGATGGATTTACGGCGACGGAGTGGCCGACCGAGTCGCCGACGTAATGCGACAAGGCTCCGATCGCGAACGCGTATTCGTTAATGTTGCGCGCATCGCGAAACAAATAAGCAATGAAATCTCCGCTGCGAACGTAATGCGTAAGATTGCTGAAAAACTGCTTGCCAAACGGATAGTAGCCCATGTCCTGAATCGCCGACCCGCCATAGGCGTAGGCATGTGCCTCGCGCAGTTGGGTCTCGCTTGCATTGGGAAAACGAGCCAGCAGCAGGGGACGAATGGAATCGTTCCACGCCAAGTCAACCAGTTCTTCATGGGTGAGAACCGAATAGCCGAAGGTGAAGATCGGGAGAAGATTACCGACGAAGAAAATCGCCGTAAAAAGCTTCCATCGCCTGTGTCCAAGCATCGCAACGCAACCGTGCGCGAAACGCAAGTAGGATGCGGATTCGAGGCCGGAGGATGGGACAAATCCAGGAGTACTATCGAGGACGAAACCAGTCCAGCTCAGGCTCGAGCCTTATCGATCATCGACTCCCAAATGCCCTTGGATTTCAGAATCAGCTCAATTGCCTCGCGAACCGCGCCGCGTCCAGCGAGGGCTTTGGTCGTGTAATGGGCAACTCTTTTCACTTCAGGCACGGCATCGCCTACGGCAATAGCGAGGCCGCACCGCCGCATCAGGGGAATATCGGGAAGATCATCGCCCACGTAGGCGACTGCCGCGTCGGGCATATCCGCTTTACGCAGGATCTCTTCGTATGCGGGCATCTTCAACGGCTGCTTCATATAGATAAATTCGATCTTCATCTCGCGGGCGCGGCGCAGTAATGCGGCGCTCTCGCGTCCGGTGATGCAGCCGGTGCGAAGCCCGGCGGTGTGCGCCAGCGTAAGACCCTGGCCGTCGTGGGCGTCGAACGTTTTGATTTCCAGCGCGCTGCCGTCAGGCTGGGAAAGCAGCGTGACGCCGCCATCCGTGAGAGTGCCATCAACATCCATCAGCAGCACCTGGATTTTTGCAGATCGTTTTTTCAGCGCGGGGGAAATCTTCAAAGCAGACAATGAACCCTCCAAAATTTCAAAGAAATTTAAAGGTAAAGCCTGAGCCCGATCCCGCGCAAACCATGTTTCGTCGTCTGGTCCAGGATTGCGGTATGCGAAATCGATTGTGCAGAAAAAGCCGCGCTTCTATCGGTATAAACTCTCTCCATGGATCGCGCGCTCGAAGTTTTTTACTGGCTGTTCGACTCGCGACGGGGCTCGCGAAACCGTTTCGTTCCACGCTGGATTTTTCTGCGGATACTAGGCCTGATCTACTTTTCCGCATTTGTCTCTCTCGCATTTCAGATTCGGGGACTCATCGGACAAGATGGAATTCTGCCGGCAAATGAATACCTGAAGGCAGTCGCCCGTCAACTCGGAACCGGCCGCGGCATCTGGTTTGCCCCTTCTCTGTTTTGGTTCTACAGCGGCAGCCACACGATGATCGCTTTGTGCTGGATTGGCATGCTCGCGTCGCTGCTGCTCGTCGCTAATCTTTGGCCGCGCGGAACTCTTTTCATCTGCTTTGTCTGTTTCCTTTCGTTCGTGGCTGCCGCGCAGGATTTTTCGGGCTATCAATCGGATGGCATGCTGCTCGAGGCCGGATTCATTTCGCTCTTTTTTGCTCCTCGTGGATTTTGGCCTGGCATCGCGGCCAATTCTCCACCGTCCCGGGCTAGCCTTTTTCTGTTGCAGTGGGAGTGGTTTCGAATCTACTTCGAGTCCGGTCTGGCAAAGATGCTCGGCGGCGATCCCGAATGGCGTCATTTCACCGCCATGGACGAGTATTATCAGAACGGCCCGCTGCCGACTTGGATTGGCTGGTACGTCCAGCACTTGCCGCACTGGTTCCACTATTCGACGGCCGTCGCCACCCTCATTCTCGAACTGGGCCTGGTCTGGATGCTGTTCCTGCCGCGTCGTTGGCGCATCGTCTGCTTCTTCATCGTCACTCCCTGGGAAATCGGGGTTATTCTCACCGCCAACTACACGTTCCTGAATTATCTGGTTCTCTGTTTGGGATTTCTCTTGCTCGATGATCGGTTTCTGTTGCGCATTCTGCCGTGGTTACAAGATTTTTTGCCCGAGACGGAATCGGCAGCCCCGAGCGGAACTCCCCCGCGTTCCGAGGGCGGCTTACAGAAGTTGTTTTCCGTCGTCGAGAATCCGGACATGCCGGAATCGGCGCAGGAAAATACTTTCGAACGGCGTCTGCCTATCATAAAGTTGTCTCTCGTCAGTTTTGTGTTGCTTTGGATTTTTTATGCCACGACGCTCGAAATGATCTGGATGTTCTGGCAGGTTTCATTGCCCGCCGTGCCAGTAGAGGCGCTGGAACCCTTTCGCATTGCCAACCGCTACGGCTTGTTTGGCGTCATGACCAGAGGCCGGTTTGAAATCGAATTTCAGGGCTCGGATGACGGCAAAAGCTGGGTGGCGTATCCGTTTCGCTTCAAACCGCAGGCGCTTAACGAACCTCCCGGCATCTACGCGCCATATCAGCCGCGTTTCGATTGGAATTTGTGGTTTGCCTCGCTCGGTCAGTGGCAGGATTATCCAATCGTGCCGCGAACCGAAGTGAAGCTGCTCGAAAACGACAAAGAAGTCCTCAGTTTGTTCAAGAACAATCCGTTTGCGAGCAACCCTCCGCGCCAGATTCGGGCAGTCCTCTGGCAGTACTATTTCACGACTATGGAAGAAAAGCGCGCCACCGGCTTATGGTGGCGGCGCGAATTCGTTGGCCTCTATGCGCCAACAATCGAGCGCGAGCCCGACGGAACCATCCAGGCAATTGAGATGCCCACGGTTGGCCCACGAGAGTAAAACGTCTGAGTGCGGGCAGCCAGCCCAGTTGCGTCATCCCGAAATCCCGCGCATTCACCAGCAGGGCGGGGGATCTCATCGCGAAGAAATAACGGAACCTCTCGAGCTCATCGAGAGCGATTCATTCGCGACAACGCCATTCTCGCCCCGTAATATCCGCACATGCCGTGCACCGCCGCACCCGGTGGCGTCGACGCCGAACAGAGATAGATGTTCGGCGCCGAGGTTGCGTACTGCCTCGAAGTCGGCCGGAAAAGAATCTGCCGGGCATCAAGTATCCCGGCCGATACGTCGCCGCCAACCAGGTTCGCGTCCATGCGTTCAAGATCGGCTGGAAACAATGAGTTCCGCGCCAGCACGCAATCGCGAAAGCCCGGCGCGAACCGCTCGATCTGAGCTTCGATCCTCTCCAGCATATTGGCCGTTGACCCATACGGGACGTGGCAATATGCCCACAGCGTGTGCTTGCCCGCAGGAGCGCGTGT
>JASICF010000181.1 GCA_030044775.1 Candidatus Sulfotelmatobacter sp.
ATCGAGCAGTTCACCAAGCCCGATGAAAAAATTTCAATTTACCGGACCGGCAAGTTCATCGACTTTTGCCGCGGCCCGCATATCCCGTCGACTGGAAGGATAAAAGCGTTCAAACTTTTCAATATCGCCGGCGCCTACTGGTTGGGCGACGAGAAGAATCCGCAACTACAACGAATTTACGGCACTTCGTTTTTCTCGAAGAAAGATCTTGATGCGTATCTGAATCAGCAGGAGGAGGCGAAGAAGCGCGACCATCGCGTGCTCGGCCAGCAGCTCGATTTGTTTTCGATTCAGGAACTGGCCGGTCCGGGACTGATCTTCTGGCATCCGAAGGGCGGCATCATCCGCAAAGAGATGGAAGATTGGATGCGCGAGCAGTATCTCAAGCGCGGATATTCGCTTGTCTATACGCCCCACGTGATGCGGCGACAGTTATGGCAGACTTCCGGTCACGAGGGCTACTACTCGCAGAACATGTTCGACGCGATGGAGCTCGACGACGCCGAGTACCGACTGAAGCCGATGAACTGCCCGGGGCACATTCTGATTTATCGCGATTCCCTGAAGTCGTATCGCGATTTGCCGGTGCGGCTGGGCGAGTTGGGAACGGTTTATCGCTACGAGCGGTCGGGAGTCATGCACGGTCTGTTGCGGGTGCGCGGGTTCACGCAGGATGATTCCCATATCTTCTGCGCGCCCGAGCAGACCGAAGATGAGGTCGGCAATTGTCTCGACTTCGCCCTGGATGTGCTCAAGGATTACGGCTTCGACAAATTTCAGACGGAGCTCTCGACCTGGAATCCCGAGGACCGCAAGAATTTTGTGGGCAGTGAGGAACAGTGGAATCACGCCACGCAATCTCTGGAGAACGTGTTAAAGCGGCGGAACCTCGAATACAAAACCATACCCGGCGAGGCGGCGTTCTATGGGCCGAAGATTGACATCAAGCTGGTAGACGCGCTGGGAAGGTTATGGCAGCTTTCGACGGTGCAGGTCGATTTCAACCTGCCGCAGCGGTTCGGGTTGGAGTATGTGGCGGAAGACGGCACGCGCAAGCAGCCGATGATGGTGCATCGCGCGCTATATGGATCGATTGAGCGCTTTTTCGGCGTGTTGATTGAGCACTACGCGGGCGCTTTTCCGGTGTGGTTGTCGCCGGTGCAGGCCGTGATGATTCCGATCGCCGAGCGGCATGTGGAATACGCGAACAAAGTTGCAGATCAGCTCAAAGCTGTGGGCGTGCGCGTGGAAGTCGATGCGCGCAACGAGAAGATGAACGCCAAGATTCGCGAACACTCCTTGCAGAAGGTGCCGTTCTTATTAGTCGTGGGCGATAAAGAGGCCGAGGCTGGCAAGGTCAATGTACGCACCCGCGGAAAAGAAAAGACCGAGGATATGGCGGCGGCGGAGTTTGTCGAAAAGATCCGCAAGTTGATTGCGGAGAGGGTTTCGAGCCTGTAACGATCCATGTAGGGACAGCCGCCCTCGGCTGTCCGGTCGAGCGAAGCTCGACAGCCACCAGGCTGTGCCATGACTGTCACCGAAAACAGCAGGAATTAAATAATTTTTCCTGACTGCTGGGCTTGGCCCAGCCGGACAGTGAGGGCTGTCCCTACATGGGCATTGCGCTACCATGTTGCCGTGCAGTCTCTTGCGCAGCGCGTGCTTGATTCCATTCAGCAGCAGGAATTGCTGGCCGCCGGCGACCGTGTCGGCGTCGCCGTTTCTGGCGGAAGCGATTCGGTAGCTCTGTTGCGGTTGCTGCTAGAACTGCGTGCCGAACTCGGCATTGTCCTCTCTGCAGTTCATTTCAATCACAAGCTGCGCGGTGTGGACTCGGACGCGGATCACGAGTTTGCCGCTGCTCTCGCGCGTGACCACGGGTTGGAATTTTATTGTGGTAGTGGGGATGCGGCCGGGCTAGCGGCGGAAGAACACTCGGGGATCGAAGCTGCCGCGCGGGAGTTGCGGTATGAATTTTTTCATCGACTATTGGGAGCGGACGAAGATGAATCCCCACTTCTCCCAAAAGATGGGAGAAATGGGGCACCCGCGGCCGAAAGCGCTGCGTCACCCAAAGGCGTCGTCAACAAGATCGCGACCGGGCATACGCTGGATGATCAGGCTGAGACGGTTCTGATGCGGCTTATCCGCGGCACGGGAACACGCGGCCTCGGAGGAATTCACCCACGCCTCGTCGTTATTCTTGACGACGAAGACGGGAGCGACAGTCACGGCGAAATCATTCGCCCGCTGCTGGGAATCAGACGGCGTGAACTGCAGCACTATCTCACCGATCTCAAACGGCCCTGGCGCGAAGATACTACAAACTCAGATTCCAGATTTACCCGCAACCGCGTGCGCAAGCTTCTACTCCCGCTGATCGAGAGGGAGTTCAATCCCTCGATTGTCGGGAATCTCTCCGAGCTAGCCGAAATCGCCCGCGACGAAGAAGACTACTGGGGCAATGAAATTTCCGGCTGGCTGGGGACCATAGTGCAATGGTCGCTGCCGGAGTGGGCCGGCGACCTGGCGGGGCGTGGAGGTTCTCCAACGTTAATCCAGATTGCACCCTCTGGGATCAGCTCTGCCAAACTCGAAGGTCGCGATTCGGAACTGGACAAGCAAATCGAGCAGGCTGGCCACGCCATTGCCAACGCATCTCTGAGCCGGCCGTGGTTGCTGACTGAATCAAAGGCGGTACAGCGGAGGGTTATCAAAGCGATTGCCGAGCAGGCGGGAATTCCTCTCGAGTTCAAGCATGTAGAAGAGATTCTGCGCTTTGCCGAAGAAGATGGTTCGGCGGGCAGGCTGTCGCTTCCGGGCGGCTGGAAGATCGCACGCGAGCCGGAAGCGATGGTTTTCCTCACACCCGATTTGCGGCAAGAGCCATTGGGCGGCTACGAATATGTGCTGGATGTCCCGGGACGAGTCTTTGTGCCTGAACTCGGCACAGTCGTCGAAGCGTTGCGGATTGCTCCCGATTCAAGCCACGCGGAGTATAATCCGCAACAACTTCTAGACGCCAAACAGTCGCCCCGACGACTCACCGTGAGAAACTGGCGTCCCGGAGACCGGTACTGGCTGGCGCATCGCAAGTCGCCCAGAAAAGTGAAAGAGTTGCTGCAAGAGAGACACATTGCCTCGGCAGACCGGAAGGTTTGGCCGGTGGCAGTCACCGAAGGTGAGATCGTGTGGATGCGCGGTTTCGCAGCTCCGAGCGGATTCAATTGGCAAGGGGAGGGTGAAGCGATTTTAATCCACGAGATTTCACGGGACGAGCACGAAACGGTGTAATTACGTGATCGATCAAATCGCGACGCGGGTGAGCGGAGGCTGGCTGTTTTCATGAATACGAAAGTCGAGCCGCGGCAAGTTATTTCGGCGGAGCAGATTCAGAAGCGCGTAAAAGAACTCGCGCGGCATATTTCCGATGATTATCAGGGGCAGACAGTCCAGGCGCTGGCCGTTCTCGAGAACGCCTTTATGTTCATGGCCGATCTGGTACGGGCAATGGAAGTGCCGGTGATCTGCCAGTTCATTAAACCGCGATATCGCAAACAGCAGGGCAGTTCTGCCGCCGAGGTGATGGAAATTTTCTTCAGTCACGAACCCGAGATTCGCGGTCAACACATTTTGCTGGTCGAAGGGTTGGTCCACTCGGGCGTGACCAGCGAATTTCTTATGAATGACCTGCGGGCCAGGGGCGCGGCATCGGTGAAGCTGGTGACCCTGCTGGATCGCCAATCAGCGCGTCGGGTGGCTTTGCAACCGGATTATTTCGGGTTTTTGGTGGATGAGGCCTACCTCGTCGGCTACGGTCTTGGCGCGGCGGAGCAAACGAATCGCAACATTCCCTATCTGGTGGCAAGTCCGGTCCCACTGATGACCTAAGTTATGCGAAGAAGATCGTACGTTTTTCCCCGGAAGAAGGTAGAATAAACGGCTAAGGAATTTTCCCATCGAAATCGGCCGCAAGGCATCTAATTTAGTGTGAACGGTCGAGGCGTATCCCCGCATTTGTAAGCTTCGATTGGTTCGGGAGCATTATTGGTGAATTCGACAGTTAAAACGGTGGTGTTTTGGGTGGTCATTGGACTCTCCGCCCTGCTTTTGTGGACCGTGATTCAGCAAGGCCGGGGCGGGCAAAAAGACAAGGAAGTCAACTTTTCGCAGTTCATGACCGACGTGAGCGACGGGAACGTGCACGAGGTCACTTTGGATGGCCAGCAGGTGCACGGGAAATTGCGCGATGGCTCCGCCTTCCATAGCACCGTGCCGGTAAATTATCCCGACATGTACAAGACGCTTACCGACAAGGGCGTGTCGGTGAACATTAAGGACGTAAACAGCGGAAGCTGGTCTCTGCAATTGCTGGGCACGTGGGCTCCGCTGATCCTGCTTGGCGCCTTGTGGTTCTTCATGATCCGGCAGATGCAGACGGGCGGCAATAAGGCATTGTCGTTTGGCAAGAGCCGGGCGCGCCTGCTTTCCATGCAACAGAAAAAAGTCACGTTCAAAGACGTGGCGGGAGTGGAAGAAGCCAAGGAAGAACTGCGCGAAATCATTGAATTCCTGCGAGAGGCGCAGAAGTTTCAAAAGTTGGGCGGCAGAATTCCCAAGGGTGTGCTGCTGGTTGGACCTCCGGGAACGGGTAAAACCCTTTTGGCTCGCGCCGTCGCCGGCGAGGCCAACGTGCCTTTCTTCTCGATTTCCGGCTCGGATTTCGTCGAGATGTTTGTTGGCGTTGGCGCCAGCCGAGTGCGCGATCTTTTCGAGCAGGGCAAGAAGAACGCGCCTTGCATCATCTTCATTGATGAAATTGATGCGGTGGGGCGGCACCGTGGCGCCGGTCTAGGTGGCGGACACGATGAACGGGAGCAGACGCTGAATCAGTTATTGGTCGAAATGGACGGTTTCGAGTCGAACGAAGGCGTCATTCTGATGGCCGCGAC
>JASICF010000182.1 GCA_030044775.1 Candidatus Sulfotelmatobacter sp.
GGCGACTACCGCCACGCCTTTCCCGAAGATATTACCGGCGCGATTCGGCTGAACGGTAACTGGACCGAAGCCGACATGGAAACCTGGGGCACAGAAATGCCCACGACCGTCCTCGATTCCCTGCATTTCGATCTCGAAGCCGCGCATCACGAGATGAGTTCTCATCACTCAAAGTCTGAATCTCCCGCCACAGTTACCAGCGACCAAGCGGCTGGCTGAATCGGTCTGTTCTGATCGACAATTTCTCTCCTCGAATTGAGTATGGGCAGTGTCATGATTTTTACTCCCAGCGCGTCCCCATCCAAATCCGATGCGCGTGCGTCCGCACCCGACATTCTTGTGGCGAGCTGGCCAAGGCTGTGCTATTTTCGCGCGCGTGATGCAACTCGAAAAAAGGGAGGAGGTGATTGGCGGCGAGACTTGGGAGAGCAGATATCATGGACCACAAAACCGAAAAGGCACCTCTTCCATTGGAGAATGACCTGGCAGATAGATCACGGTCTTCAGACAATTTTCCCCGATGGGTTACAACGTTGGCATCTCTGGCCGTCGGTGCGGCTTTCTTTGCGCTCTGGTTCTGGCTCTTGCCTGGATGGCTTGGCTTTACCGTGGCAGTCGGTCGAACACTAAATTGGCGCTGGCTGGCTGCGATCCCATCGATCCTGGGCTTTGCCGTGGCACTGCGCTGCATTTGGGATTTCGGCTGGACCGGCCGGGGCACACCCGTGCCAGTCGTTCCGCCCAGCAGATTGGTGGTGGTCGGCCCCTATCGATATGTCCGCAACCCGATGTATCTGGGCTTTGTGGTTGGGTGGATTGGACTCTGGATTGTTTTCGGGCAGGCCAATCTGATGGTCATTGCGGCTGTTGCCGCCGTTGCATTGGGCATCCATTTGTTTGTGCTTTTCTATGAGGAGCCGACACTGCGCCGCAAGTTTGGCGAGCAATATGAAGAATATTGCCGGAATGTTCGCCGCTGGCGGCCGCGGCTGCATCCATGGGTGGACGATCCTAGAGCTCGGTTTTAGCCGATTTCTTCACTTCGGAACAGCCAGGAACCCGTGCGTCATGTTGTTGGTGTCGATGTAATAGCCGACCATGTGCCTGGCGTTGTTGATTCCATCGAGGCCAGTAAAGATCGCGCCGGGATAATTCACCCTCGCGTACTGATTCTTTGACGGGTTGCCAATCCATGCCTGGTAATAGCCGCCCGCGGCCTCCCCATATGCGCCCACAACCTCATTGAGGTCGTTGATCGCCCCAACATAGGTCGCCACGGATCCGGGAAAATGGACATCCGTGTACATCCCGTTCACGGCGGACGTGAGCATGAACCCGTGATACTGGCATAAAGGAGTACAGGCGCTGACCCAGGAGCCGACGATCACTCCCGAGGAATTCACTCCATCGGGATTCGTAAACTCGGCGTTCGGATAGAGCAGCTCGGTGTAGGTCCCATCCAGCAGCGAAAATCCGCCCTGGACTTGATCCCCGCTCCAGGCGCCCACGATCTGCCCATTGTCATTAATTCCATAAGGGGTGGTCTCCGAAGCCAATCCGGAGTAGTAAATAGGCGTGAATTGATTCGGTGGCTCGAATATAAAACCCTGGTAGAAGATGTCGGTGCCGTTGTACAAACCCACTATCTCTTTGGAATCGTTAATACCAAGAAGGATGGTTCCAGCAGCGCCGGGATAGTCGACCTGCTCGAATTTCCCGTTCGCCAAACGGACAAAACCGTGCTCGACCGAGCTGGTGTCAAGATAGTAGCCCACGATTATTCCGTTTTGGTTAATGCCATTGGCTTGCGTGGAAATGGCGCCGGGATAATCGAAGGAAGTGAAGTTGAATGAAATAGGAAATGCGACCGGGGCTTGGGCAAATCCGGACCGGAGAAAAATACCCAGCAATCCTGTAAGAGTGACTAAGGCTAAGCTCATCCCTCTCCGAGTTCGCATACAAAACTCCTTTTGGGTTACGACTAAGTTGCACGGAGTCCATCGTTGAGCGGAAAAACAGTTTTAATTGCACCAGCGTCTGGACAACGCAGAAACGTCGACCGTGCGGGGAGGGCGAGGATATTACTACGGAATCGAAGGCCGGGCAACGAGACTTTAGTTAGGCATGACCGACCAGCCGTGTCCAATTCGCGTGCTGACTTCACGAACGTTCCAGCGCGCCCCATCCAAAGTTCGCAGCCCCTTTAGCTCGTCGGAATCGCGCGGCGAGTACCATGGCAGTATGGTACGAACGACCGCAGTTTCCGATTCCGTCTTGAAAGTCGGCATTTCCCGGAGAGGGGCCGAACGCCTCAAACACGGCCACGTCTGGGTTTACCGCTCTGATGTTACTTCTGCCGATTTCATACCTCCGGGTTCGCTCGTTACCGTTTGCGATCCACGCGGCAAAATTCTTGGCACCGCGCTGTACTCCGCTTCTTCGCAAATCGCCATTCGGATGATTTCGCGTGAGCCCGTCGCTGACTTCGCTGCCCTGCTACGCCAGCGAATCGTCGATGCCATCTCTTATCGGGAGCGGGTCGTTCATAACACGGATGCCTATCGTTTGATTTTCAGTGAAGCCGACTTTCTTCCCGGACTGATTGTCGACCGCTACAACGACATTCTTTCCACGCAGGTCCTCACGCAGGCGATGGATGCCGCACCGGTGCGAGACGTGATGATCTCCACGCTAAGCGAGCGGCTGAATCCCGCCTCGATCGTCGAGCGCATCGACCCGAAAATCCGGCAACTGGAGCAACTGCCGCCCCGAGCGTCGGGACTGTTAGTCGGGGAAAAGGCCTCGACCATCGTTACCATGAACGGCGTGCAGTTTCACTTCGACGCACTCGAAGGGCAGAAAACTGGCGCATTCCTCGATCAGCGTGAGAACTATGCGGCGGCGGCCGAATACGCCCACGGTGAAGCGCTGGACGTCTTCTGTTATCAGGGGGGGTTTTCGCTTCATCTGGCGCCGCATTGTTCGCAGATGACGGCTGTGGATAGCTCGCGTCCGGCGCTCGAAATCGCAAACAAGAACGCTGTCCTGAACCAGTCGCTGATTCGACAGGGATTAGGGAAAAACGAGATCGAGTGGATCGAAGCCAACGCCTTTGACTTGCTGAAGGATTATGCGGCTGCTGGCAGGGAATACGACACCATCGTTCTCGATCCCCCCGCATTTGCAAAGACAAAGCGCGATCTCGACTCGGCGCTCCGCGGTTACAAGGAGCTCAATCTTAGGGCGCTGAAAATGTTGCGTCCCGGCGGCATCCTAGTGACCTGTTCGTGTTCCTACCACGCGAGTCAGGCTGATTTCCTCGAAGTGCTCGGGACGGCCGCCATTGACGCCCACCGCCGCCTCCGGCTGACCGAGCTTAGAAGCCAGGCAAAAGACCACCCAACCCTGCTGAATGTGCCGGAAACCTCATATCTGAAGTGCGTCATTTCAAGCGTATATCGTTGAAAAAATTATATATTAGTATATTGATAGTACTACGCTAATATTTTATGCTTCGTTTATGCTAATTACAGCATCGAATGGAGTGACTCGCAATGAGTGATGTGCGTTGATGAGAATCTCGCCCAGTCTCAGCAGTCAAAAATTCCAAGCCAATAGATTTCTGAAGGAGGATTTACCATGACAGTTCTTACCCGTTGGGAACCTTTCCGTGAGTTTGCCTCGTTGCAGGACCGCATCAACCGCGTGTTCCGCGACACCTACAGCGAAGGCAGCCGCGATGAGTCCCTTGCGACATCCAGTTTCGCCCCAGCCGTTGATGTCTACGAAGACGAGCACAACGTCACGCTGAAGGTCGAAGTGCCCGGAATCGATGAGAAAGACATCGACATCCGCCTGGAGAACAACACCCTCACCGTTCACGGCGAGCGCAAGATCGAGAAGGAAGAGAAAGAAGAGAACTACCGCCGGGTGGAGCGGCAGTATGGCAGCTTCACTCGCACCTTCACTCTGCCCACGACCGTGGATGCCGAGAAGGTTTCGGCCAATTACGACAAGGGCGTGTTAAGCATCACCCTGCCGAAGAAAGCCGAAGCCAAGCCGAAGCAGATCAAGGTCAACGTCGGTTCGGGCAGCGAAAAGACGTTTGAAGCCAAGCAGCCCGGCAAGGCCGCGTAAGTGGCAACAGCCCTGATGCCGTCATCCTGAGCAGAGCCATTTTTCAGCGGAGCGAAGGATCTCGCGCAACTCAGGTTCATCTGCACGCGAGATCCCTCCGCCCGCTGATGAAAACGCGGGCGTTCGGGATGACACCGAGAGAGGCTGGGAGGCGGCAGAGTTGGCCGCCTCCCTTCATTTTTTGCAATCATTCGTATTGTCATCCTGAGCGGAGCGAAGGATCCGTGCATTTCATATCCGCATCGCAATTGCAGAGATTCTTCGCTTCGCTCAGAATGACAGCTTAGAACTTAATGGCTAGGAACTAATCAAATGGCAATTCGTTGGGACAAATTCACAGTCAAAGCGCAAGAGGCCGTGCAGCGGGCGAACAGTCTCGCGTCTGAGCACGGCAATCCCGAGCTGCTGCCGATTCATCTATTGGCGGCGCTGCTCGAGGACAAAGAAGGCATTGTCCCGCCCGTGCTTGAAAAAATCGGCATCGGCCCCCAAGCCGTTCTCAGCGAGGTTTACCGCGAAATCGAGAAGTTACCCAAGGTTTCCGGCGAGGCCTCGCAGGCGACTCTTTCGAATGCCGTTAACAAACTTCTCGAGCAGGCATTCAAAGAAGCATCCAACTTCAAAGACGAATACGTCTCGACCGAACATCTGCTTCTCGCCATCACGCACCTGAAGCAGGATGCGGCACAACAGATTCTCGCGCGTCAGGGTGCGACCTACGACGCAATTCTGAAAGCGCTGACCTCGGTTCGCGGATCGCAGAAAGTCACCGACCAGAATCCGGAAGCGAAGTATCAGGCGCTCGAGCGTTACGCCCGCGATCTTACCGAGCAGGCGCGGCGAGGGAAGCTCGATC
>JASICF010000183.1 GCA_030044775.1 Candidatus Sulfotelmatobacter sp.
CGATCAGCTTCCAGAATTGAGGCGATGTAGCTTCGAGAGAAAACTCCCGGCGCGCTTGCTGAGCGAGAAGATTGGCAGCGCACGGTGCAAACACAAGCAAGTTGGCGAGGGCGAATATGAATAATTTCCTATTGCGGTTCATCGGAACAGTTTTCCTCTGGAGTGAAGTGTGACGCTGAATCCGGCACCGGTTCGCCGGGAGCTTAGTATTCAAACTCTTCGCCCTTTTTGCGCGCGGCGGGATCGGCGCCGCCAGCCGCGCGAATCAGATAGCTAATGACGTCATTCAGTTCATGGGTGTTCAGTCGCGTGCCGTAATCCGAAGGCATAAGCGATTGCGCATCCGTCTGCATCTTGTCGATTTCTGATTTTGACAGGAAGTAAAAAGTACCGTCGAGCGATTGCAGTTGCACCGAGAAGTTATCCTCGTTACGCACTCTGCCTGCGTAGATCTGGCCGCTATGAAGCGTCACCCTCACCAAGCGGGCTTGCTGCCCGGTGTTCCCCGGGTCAACGATCGCGCTGCGGATCTGTTCCACCTCATGAATACGCGCATATTCCGAGAGATCCGATGCGATGAAGCCGCCGTCTCCAGCAACCATGTGGCATTGCGAACATTCCGCCTTGCCGAAGAAAAGGGTTTTACCCTGCTCAGGATTCCCGGGGACGGCCGCCGTCTTATTTTTCCCTTGCAGCGTGCGAAGGTGTGCGACGACGGCTCGTATCTGAGAGTTGTCAAAGGAATGAAACGCTGGCATGCCCGTTCCGGGAACGCCGTTCTGAATAATCCGGACGATTTGCGAGTCGGAAAGCCGCTGTATCGTGGGCCTGTCGGCAATGTTAGGCGCGCGCTCGCTACCTCTGCCGTCCAATCCGTGACACTGAGCGCAGGCCGAAGAGAAGATCTGCTTACCCTGAATCGCGCTCGCAGTTTTATTGGCGTGCGGCGCAGTTTGCGACCCCGCTACTACGGAGCAGCCGGCGAGGAGCAGCTCTAACCCCAGCTTGCAAACGCGCCATAGTATTCGAGAGGAGCCCATTCGATCGAAATTAGAACAACAATTTCAGCGCGAGCTGCATAATGCGCGGATTTTGCGCCCCGGTGATATATCCAAAACCGCCGCTGCCGGTGTTGTCGACATCACCTATGGCCGTCGACGGGTTGTAGAACTGCGCATGATTGAAGATATTGAATGCTTCTGCCCGGAACTGCAGCTGCATCGATTCTGTTATCTTCGTATCTTTCAGCAAGGCCATATCGAAATTGTTGATGCCCGGCCCGGTAAAATATCGCCGCATCGCGTTGCCCACCTCGCCAACGGGCTCCGGAACGAAGTAATTTGGGTTGAAATAGGGTTCGCCCGCTGAATTGCGCGGATTGCGGTTCACGTAGAGGTGGCTGCCGTTGTTGGCATAACTCGGTTTGTCGATCGTGTCATCGAATGTTCCGCTGAGTGAATTATCGTCCGTTTCACTTAGCTGAATGGGAAGACCGGTGGCAAAGGTCGTGATGCCGGAGATGGCCCAACCCGCGGTGAGTCTCTTCGCGGCGCCGCCAGTGAACCTGTCAAATGGCAGTTGCACGGTGTAGCTCACAGTCAAGTCTTGCGGCACATCGAAAACCGACAAGGCGCGGTCTTGTCTGGGGTCAAGCGGATTGGTTGCATCAAATGATGTCGAGCCGTTGTCGATCGACTTTTCATAGGTGTAGGCAACCAGGAAATTTGTGTACTTCGTGTTGTGTTTCAGGCTGACTTGCAGGGAGTTAAAGCTTGAACTGACGACCGTCGCCATGTAGGGGTTACTGATGAAGTTATCCGACGTTGGCGTACCGAGCCCTGTGATCAGGCGAGTGGTGGCAAAAGACCGAACGCCCGGATACCCGGGAGCACTAACCCCGGTCTTGAGGGTTATCGGCGAACCTGCGCCTGGATCCTCGCCAAATTGGCTGCACGTCGGACTGCCGGGTGCAAGATTAGCCGAATTGCTCAGAAATAGGCACAGCGCCTGATCTCCCGGATTCGTTTCTTCGAACGTTAACAGGTGCCTGCCAACCGATCCGACGTAGCTTACGCCCAGTACCGTAGAACCGCCTAGCTGCCTCTGCACCGAAAACTCGAACTGCTGCACGCTCGGTATTTTGTCGTGAGGATCTAAATAGTCAGACCCGGAGAGAGGCGTGGCCTGTACCCAGTTGAAGGACCTGTCCGGATTGCTCGGCGACGAGTTAGGCGAGGGAAACGTGAAAGGAAACTTCGGCCCTCCATTTGCCGCACTCACCAGGTCAAAGCCTGTACCACGGTTAATAAATGGTGATGCCAAAAGCGTGGGCTCCGACGACGAATAGTACAAGCCGTACGGCGCGTCTCCAACTTCAACAAAGCCCGTGGCGTCCTCGATGGCGCTATAGAAAATCCCGTAACCGGCGCGAATGCTGCTTTTTCCGGGCCCGCCAAAGATTTTTCCCAGCAGCCCATCCGTATTCGCCGGTGCGTAAGCAAACCCAATTCTGGGAGCAAAATTGTGGTATTGAATGGGAGCCAATGTTCGCGGGACCCCCGGATCGTCGGGAACCACTAACCCTTTGGGCGCGGTGGGAAAGACCTGAGACTGCTCGCCGGGGATAACCGTCTCCAGTTTGTTTTGCGTGTCATACCACGGCGTCATTATTTCCCAGCGAAGGCCGTAATTGAGGGTGAGGGTAGGCCGCGCGCGCCAGCTATCCTGCGCATAAACCCCGAAATATTTGTCGCGTGAGTCGAGAAGCTGCTGGCTGGCTTGTGTAAAATTATCGGGCGCTCCAATCAGGAAATCGGCAAAGTCCAGGCCTGTCTCTTCACCATCAAAGCCATATGCACCGTTCGCGTCATCGAAGTTGCGCTCGTTAATTTGGTCGTAGTGAGTGTCCACGCCGAACTGCAGGGTGTGAGTTCCTAGAATTTTCGTGAAGTTATCAATAATTTGGTAGGTGTTGTTGAACTGCCGCAGAGCATCCTGGGGAAGTCCAAATTCGTAATTGTTAAAGAAAAAAGATGGAACGCCCTCCAGAGCCGGATTGATTGGGTTAATGCCGCCGGTGGTATTCCAGGGCGTATTGAAACCCAAAGAGTTCAGCGGGACACCAGTACCGCCAATGGGAATCCCTCCGAAGTAACGGTCCCGCAGATACACGAGGCGAACATCATTGACGGTGGAGTTGTTGATGGTTGTCGTGAGGCCGAGATTTACCATTTCCGCCCGGCCCTCAACGCTGCTGTCAAAACCCGGAAAACTGATTCCCTGAGCGTAGGGAGTGGTTACCGAGAATTGGTCAAAGAAGTAGTAGCCGAATAAAGTACCGAAGTGCGTGTTGGTGTCGAGGCGGATTCCGAATTTGTCGTCCCTCAAGTGCTGGTTATAAGACGAGGCTTCGTAATTGATGCCTCCCGGCAGATTTGCATTGGGCAGCGGGATATATTTCAGAGTAGCCTTGGCGACGGGAGACCACGCCGACATCGGGATGACGGCGTTCGGAAAAACGCAGGGCGTTGGCCCGGTGCTGCTTGTGCAGTTGACTCCAGAATTCGCCGGGACGTAAGGGTCGCTAGCGGCGGTGTAGTAATAGGGCTCTCCTGGCGTGACTTTATAACCCAATTCCTGGCTAAGGATGTATGCCCAACCGCCAAAGGGGTAATTAGGAGACGGGGCCGCTGACGTTCCAGCTACCGTCCCGGCGCCACTTTCCAAGGCTTGGGCGAATGCGTTTGACTGATCTATCAAATTCCCCGCGCGATCTTGAAGGCTAGGGATCGGGAGGGCCTGCGTCTGGCCTAGAATTTGTCGGTTGCCTTGATAGTCTCCAAAAAAGAAAACTTTGTCCCTTTTGATCGGCCCGCCGAACGT
>JASICF010000184.1 GCA_030044775.1 Candidatus Sulfotelmatobacter sp.
GAAGCGGATATGAATTTCGACCAGGTCGTTTCGACCACCGTCTACCTGGATGATTTATCGGATCTTCATTTTTTTGACGAAGTTTATGGGCAGTATTTTGGTTCAGTCATGCCGTCGCGATCGACCATCCAACAGATCGCACCCACCGAACGCAAGGCGGACAAAGACGATCACTTCCCTGGCCTGGAGCAGGTTTCGCTGATTGCCGTGCGAAGCCGGCCTGCTCACTGAGCCGCTGGCATTATTGGCAGTATCAGCGCTGAGGGATGTTGCGCGTCGTGTAGAACCGTGTTGGTCGCGGCCACATAGTTGCGCTCAAATCGGATTTCCTCCCCAGTATTCAGATTGCGGTCGAAGCGCGGGAAGTTACTGCTGGAAATCTCCAGGCGTAGCGTGTGCCCGCGAAGAAACACATTGCTCGTCGCCCAAAGGTCGAGCGTGATTTCGTAAACCTGCTCTGGATTCATTAGCTCTGCGTGCTCCGGTGAAGCGCGGTAACGCATGCGGAGAATGCCTTCGGTAAGATCTTGCGCAAAACCATCGGGCGCAACATCGACCAACTTGCCAGTAAAGTCCGTGTCCACCGCCGAAGATTTCACGTAAAGATCGGCCGTGACCGGTCCAGTCACCTCCAAGTCATGCGATAACGGCCCAATCGAATAAATCAGAACATCGTCGCGATTTTCCACCGCTCGCTGGTCTCGCGGACCCGGCTCCATGTGCTTCTCGTCGCAGCAGAGCGGACCGCCGATGGTGGGAGCAGGATTTGCCGGGTTGTAAATATACGTATCGGCGGTTTCCGATTTCGGCGATGAAGTCGAAAGCGAGCCATCCCCGCGCAACGAGTTTGCTTTGCCCGAAGAATGCAGAAAATATTTCGTGAACTTCGCCTGCGGGGGCGGCCAATCGTCTTCTTGCCGATATTCGTTCGCGCCCATTACGAACAGCTTGACGGGTTTGTCCGTAGCAAATTCGTTCTGAATGCCTTTGAATAGAAAATCGTACCAGTCGAGGATTACGTTGGTGTATCCGTTTTCGGTGGCATGTGGGCCAAAATCAACGTCGCCAATACGGCGGCCGAAGCCGGCATGGCCGCCAATCTCGATCAGCAAGTGTTGCTGAGTTCGCGCCGCTTCGGTTGCACCATATTTTTTTGCGCCCATATAGTCGCGCAGAGTTCCCGCGTTAAAGATGTCGTACCATGCGCCGACCTGCAACATCGGCACGGAGATTTTCGAAAAGTGTTCTTCAATCGACCACTGCTTCCAATAGTCGTCGTAATCCGGATGGGCCAACCAATCGAGATAATAAGGCGCAAGTTTCTGGGTGAGCTGCGCATTTGCCGGCAACTGGCCGAAATTAAACACCGGATAGTCGATCAGTGGCAGAGTCGGAACACCCACCAGAGCGTTCGTGTTTTCATCGATCAGGCGCGTGAGCGTGTTTTGCGCCAGCTGAGAGGTCCAGTTCTCATCGAACCATTGTTCGAACGCCCCGGACTGGTAAGTCCAGCCATCGTGATAATTGCTGGCCGTCATGTTCGGCGCGATTGCGGCCAAATGTGGAGGCTGGGCAATCGCTGCCAGCATCTGCGTTGCGCCAACGTAAGAAGCGCCCATCATGCCGATTTTGCCATCGCTGTACGGAAGCGACGCGGCCCATTCGACCGCGTCGTATCCATCCGCTTGCTCGTGCCTGAATGGGTACCATTCGCCTTCCGATGTATATCGTCCGCGAACATCCTGAATGATGACGACGTACCCACGAGGAACGATTCTGAAGGCCGGCGCCACCGCCCAGTCCACACTCTTGTCATAAGGCGTGCGCATTAGAATGACTGGAAATTTTTCGGAAGATTTTGGGCGGTAGATATCTGCGTAAAGTGTGACGCCGTCGCGCGTCTTCATCGGCACATCGTGCTGAATGATGATGTCGGCAGAAACTGCCGGCGGCGAAGCTTGCGCTTTCAGCGAATTCGGCAAAGAAAATAGCACGACAGACACAAAAATCGATATGCAAATCAAATTTCTAAGAGGAACTCCCATCGTTCATGCCCCCCGCCCATCGGCTCGTATCATTTACGTGGATTGCCGCAAACCTACAGCCACACCATCCATCACTCACAAAAGGAATTACACCCACATGACTGTACTACACGTCGCTACAAGATCGAATAAAGAAGGTGTATTTTGTGATCTTGCTTTTCTTCGAGGTTGCCAAATGAGTAGTGGTAGTTCAAACGTGGTGAGATGTATTGCTCTTCTCTTCGTGTTGGTCATCGGCGTCCCACACGTAAAGCCGGTCAGGGCGCAGGATCAAACTTCATCTTCACCGCAGGATCGTCAAATTCTTCACAGCAAGCTCGAGACTGTGACCATCTCGAACCATAGGCGTCACGTCATCTACACCGCGGCCAGCCATTTCGAAGCGCCGAATTGGAGCCGCGACGGCTCGTATTTCCTGTTTAACAGCGATGGCCACATTCTGAAACTCCCGGTTGAGGGCGGAACTCCGACAACGGTCGACACCGGCTCGGCAATTCACTGCAACAACGATCATGGCATTTCACCTGATGCGAAGTGGCTGGCGATCAGCGACTCTTCCCAGTCCGACCAAAAGTCGCGAGTATCGGTTCTGCCGATTTCGGGAGGCACTCCGCGACTGCTCACGCCGAACGCGCCGTCCTACTGGCATGGCTGGTCGCCGGACGGCAAGACGTTGGCGTTTGTCGGCGAGCGAAACGGCAACTTTGATATTTATACGATTCCGTTTGAGGGTGGCGCAGAGACGCGGCTCACCACTGCCGAGGGACTGGATGACGGGCCGGAATACTCGCCGGATGGCAAATATATCTATTTCAATTCTGAGCGCACGGGTCACATGCAGATTTGGCGCATGCATGCCGATGGCAGTGCGCAGGAGCAGATCACATTCGACGACTCGAACGACTGGTTTCCGCACTTCTCCCCTAACGGCAATTGGATGGTTTTTCTTTCCTATGCGAGCGATGTGAAAGGCCATCCGCCGAACAAAGACGTGCAACTGCGCCTCAGGAATATGCGCACCGGGAAAACCAGCGTGCTGGTCAAACTTTTCGGTGGGCAGGGGACCATCAATGTTCCGTCGTGGTCGCCGGACAGCAAGAAAATCGCCTTCGTGAGCTACCAGTTGCTGCCCGCGGATCAGGCTGGAATAAAATAGCGCTGCAACCAACGGTTCGTATCCACGGTTGTCGAAGCCGGTAAAGGAACCGACGCATCCATGCGCATTGGAGTCTTCACGCCCCTGTTATCAAATTTTCCGCTCAGCAAAGTTCTAGAAAAGCTGAAGGCTCTGCACATCGATGCAGTTGAGCTTGGCACCGGCAACTATCCCGGAGATGCGCATTGCAAACTTTCGATGCTCGAGAATGCTTCAGCATTCGCTGAATTCCAGAAGATTCTCGCCGATCATGGCGCGACGATCAGCGCTCTAAGTTGCCATGGCAATCCGCTACACCCCGATCGCACGCGCGCGGAGCACGATAGAGATGTAAGCCGCAAGACGATTCTGTTGGCCGAAAAACTTGGCGTTTCGGTTGTCGTGGATTTTTCCGGCTGTCCCGGCGACTCGCCTCACGCCATCTCTCCCAATTGGGTAACTTGCCCCTGGCCGCCGGATTATCTCAAGGTTCTCGATTGGCAGTGGAACGACATAGTTGCTCCGTATTGGATCGAACATGCGAAATTTGCCACCGATCACGGGGTGAAGATCGCAATTGAGATGCATCCAGGTTTTGTTGTTTACAGCCCGGAGACGATGCTGAAATTGCGCTCGATCGCGGGACCAAGCGTCGGCTGCAACTTAGATCCCAGCCACCTTTTCTGGCAGAACATCGATCCCATCGCTGCGATTCGCTTCCTGAAAGACGCTATTTTTCATGTTCACGCCAAAGACACGCAACTTTATGCGGCGAACCTTTCACGCGCCGGAGTGCTCGACACGAAACCCTACACACAGGAACGCGACCGCAGTTGGATCTTCCGCACTTGCGGGTACGGCCACGGCGCCGAGTGGTGGAGAGAATTCATTTCAACGTTGCGCATGTTCGGCTACGATTCTGTACTATCCATTGAGCATGAGGACAGCTTACTTTCGGCCGAAGAGGGACTGACGAAGGCGGCAACTTTTCTGAACAACATCGTAATCCGCGACCAGCCAGGTTCAGCGTGGTGGGCCTGAGTAATTTTTCCCAGAAAGAGATTTCATCGCATGTTGGTACTCGCAGCCGTTGCCACCGCCTTCGTCGTTTACGGCATGATTGCCGCAATGCTGGGCACGATTCTGCCCGATCTATCGAAGCGATTCGCGCTTACGCCCAGCCAGAACGGAACCATCGCGTCCGTGCAGGCGCTCGGACTGATTCTGGCCTCGCTCGCGGTTGGTCCACTGCTGGATAATGAAGGGAAAAAAGTGGGGCTGATCCTCGGGCTCGTCCTCATCGCCATCGCACTGTTTGGCCTACCCCGCACCCGAGGATTTCGCGGCGTGTTGCTGGTTTTGTTCCTTTTGGGGCTGGGTGGCGGCACTGTTGTGACGGCAGCGAATTCGCTGGTCAGCGATGTAGGGCAGCTTCATCGTGGAATCGCGCTGAATTTAGTCAATCTCTTTTTCGGGCTTGGCGGGCTCGCCACGCCGTTTATCTCGGCTAATTTGTTTTCGAATAACTGGATTCGCCTTTGTCATACCGTCGGCGTATTCGCGCTAGCGACTCTCGCAATCCAGGGCCTGACTAAAATGCCCGGACCGACCGGCTCTGGAAATTTTGTTTTTGCCGATGCCGGCTCGGTTCTCGGCAAGCCGCTACTGCTTTTGCTCGGACTTTTTCTTTTTCTTTATATCGGCTGCGAGGTTGGTGTCTGGAACTGGCTGCCGCGCCATCTCATCGCTCAGGGAGTTCCGGAGTCGCGAGCCCTCAACATTCTTTCGCTCGGATTTGCGCTCGGGTTACTGATCGGGCGAATCGGGGTTTCCCCGATTCTTTTCCGTGTGCCCGCTGTTACTGTGACGCTGGGCGCATCCGCCGCCATGGCGATAACAACATTCTTCATGTTGCGCGTGCGTCATCCAGGCGCCGCATTGGTGTTCGTTTTTCTCGCGGGATTGTCAATGGCGCCGGTTTTTCCGACCACCGTGGCGATTGTCGGCGACTCATTTCCGCGCATGACCAGCACGGCGATTGGATTTGTGGTCACTTGTGGATGGACCGGGCTTGCCGTGAGCTCGCGCGTGATCGGAGCGATCGCCGGAAACGATCCTTTGCGGCTGAAAAAAGCGCTCCTCGTGATCCCCGCTTCTTCCGTTTTGATGGTGGGTTTGGATCTCGCGATCCGAAACACCTTGCAGTAAATGAAGCCTGCGCTAATGAACCGAATGCGCTGTCATGACGACCTAATCTTTAAATGCCCGCATGTAATCTGCGTCGACCTTCAATGCTTCCATCGCAGGCATGTCAAAATCTTCCTGCTCGACGAAGATGTGCTCGATGTTGTTGGCTCGTTTCGCCGCTTCGACGACGGCCCGGTAATCGATCACGCCATGCCCGAGTTCCGTGGAAGGCGGCGCCGGCAACGGAGAAACTCCGTGACCCATCTTGAAGTCCTTGACGTGCAGCATGGTAATGCGCCCGGCATAACGAGTCAGTAGTTCTACTGGCTTCTGTCCGGCGACCGCCGCCCACCCACAATCTAATTCCATTGCCACTTTCGCAGAGTCAGTCTGGCGCAGCAATTCGTCATAAAACATCACGCCGTTTTCCGAACGAAATTCCGGGGTGTGGTTGTGGTAAGCGAAACGCATGCCGGCTCGATGTACGCGCTCGCCGATGCGATTGAGCTGATCGGCATTCCACCGCCAGTCATCGAGCGTCATATAGTCGCGCGCCGCCTGCGAACCAGCATCCTTCACGCTGGATGGATCTTTAAACCAGGGCAATGCGCAAACAATGTATTGAAGTCCCAGATTTTTTCCGTATTCAATGGTCTCATCCACTTTCGGCAGCAAGTCTTTCAAGGAATAATGCGCACTCACGCAGCGCAGCCCTGCGCGATCCATCGACTCTTTCACTTCGTGTGCGCCGCGGCCGAAAAAGCCTGCCGCTTCGACTTCACGATACCCGATCGCGCTGAGCTGCCGCAGGGTTCCGTCGTAGTCCTTTGGCAGGAAATCCCGCACTGAATAAAGTTGAATCCCCAACGGCAGCCCTAGCGGATAAGCCATCAACTCGGGCATGCGACTGCAAAGCGCCATGCCAATTCCCGATGCGGAAAGGCTCTTCAGAAAAGTCCGTCTCGATATCCGTAGCATGGTTCAGTTCCCCTCTCGCGATTCAGATTTCCGCCGAGGCGTGTTCGTTTTGGGCATAAAATTGCGAACTCCAGCCTATCAAGTCGTCGTCCGTCGTCCAAGTTGATTAAGGGTGAAAGCGTCTTAACCCGCAAAAGGCTGTCGTGGCGATGAGCTTCAGCAGATCGAGGGGCCTGAATCAAGCGAATCGTATCCCGGGTCGCTCACAGTGAGCAAGGACTGTACACATCAACGAAGGAAACACTTCTGGAGCGTTCCTTTATTGCAGCCTCGCATACTCGGTTTTGGCTTGTTTCAGGAGGACGATGTCCGAGTCGGCGTCTTTCCAGAGGGTAAGGAAATCCTTGTAAGCCGCGAGCGCACGAACGCGGGCGGCATCAGCATCAGCGCCCTGAGACATTTTGATTTGAAGCGCGTTTGCACGCGCCAGGCCCAAACGAGCCAATGCTCCGGTCCAGCAATTCCAGACGATGCCGCTATGGTCGGCAATTTTTCGAAACTCCGCCGCGGCATCGCGACCCTGCCCCGCGGCCAGATACGCTTCACCACGAAAATAAATCGGATAGAGACATGACAAATTGAGGACGAATCCAATTTGACCGAGCTCGATGGTTGAATCGGGGATTGCAGCCTTTAACGCGGATGCAGGATTTTTCTTGAGGGCGGATTGAAGCCTGATTGAGCTCAACCATACCGATTGCATCTGCTGACTCAGAGAAAAGCGTTGCGCCAGGTCCGTTGCCATTGACTCGGCCCGATTCGTATCACCCGCCATCGCGAATGCGAGTGCCGCCTCGCTCTCTACACCATCACTGGAAGGGTCAATCCTCAGAGCGGCTGCTGCTTCCCTGCGAGCCTCCACCGGGTTGCCGAAAGCGGCTTCCCGCTGCGCCGCTACCGCCTGAAAGACTGCGGCACTTTCTTTGCTGTCAGCCTTAACAGCGGAATCAACTGCCTGCGTTGTCAGTTTTCTGGCAGTCGCAAGGTGACCGCCGTACGCCGCAGTGTCCGAGGCGAGCTCGAAGGCCCAATTTTCAAAAGGCGGATGTGCTTCGAGCCACTGTTGCTGTTGGAGCATTCCATCGCTGTCATCGGAGATAAAGGCCATCGCATACAGCGCGTTATGGAGCACGACATCGTCCAGTTTTCGTGAGTGCGCCAGCTCAATTACCTGCCGTACTTCGTCGAATCGCTGTAAGGCAACATCGTCGTTGACGAGGTCGTCGTAGTAGCCGACGACATCGGGCACCAACGGAAGAGAGCGCCGTATCATTTCCGCGGCTTTGTCGTATTGTCCCTCCTCATCGTAAACAATACTGAGGCTAGCGTAGGGACCTGCATCTCGAGGATAGTTTTCTATCGTCTGTTCGAGCACACCTGAGGCCTTGTCGAGTTCGCCAGTCAAATAGGCATAATAGCGGCCAGCGATAAAAAGTTTTTCGCGTTCGCTGGCGCGCTCCCTCAATTGGAATGCTTTGGAAAGATATTCGTTTGCTCGTCCCATTTGGCTGAGAATGTTGTAGTCGCCACTGATCGCGTTATAGGCAGTGGCGAAGGCCGGGTCGAGCTCGATGGCGCGGTGATGGTACGGCAGGGCTGCGGCAGCGCCTTTCTCGTGAAAAGCCTTCTCACCGAGACTGAACGCCTTCAAAGCCTCAAGCGAGGAAGTGGTTGCCTGCACAAGCGGAACGTCAAACTTTTGCACCGTTACCAGCGACTCGCCCAACTCCCCGCGCAGCTTGGAGGACGCCGCGCCCAGCGCGTCCAACACCCTCTCCTTGCCGGCTGCCGTGACCTGCTCATGCGCCAGGCGGTCGCCGCTCCGGCAATTCACGGCTTTCAATGCCAGCGCGTACTGGCGTCCCAGACTGGATATCGACCCGGCAACATAAGCCTTGCCGCCCGCTCGTACACAAATCTCGCGAACGATATCGGTTTTCAATTTCGTATCCGGCGGACGGGACATTAGCTTCAAAGTCGCCGCCACTTTGTCATCGGAAAGCACGTTTAGAAACGGGGACTGGTTCAGGGCAACGTTGAGCGCAGTCTTGAGGGTATCGTCGAAGGCGGCGTCTCCGGTCTGATTCTCGAAATCGGCGAGCACCACGGTGTCGCGCTCAGTCAATAAGACTCTGGAGCGGTGCGAATGATAGAAGGAGGCTACTGCGGCAATTGACAAGATGGTTAACAGAACGATAATTGCAGTTCTTGCGCCTGCCGATCGACGGAGCCAGAGGGCCGGGAGCACATTCAGGCCTGCGTATCCACCCTCAAGTTCGCGTGCCACTCGCCTGAGGTCGGCCGCTATTTCGTCGGCTTGCCGATAGCGCTGCTCGGGTTGTTTTTCCAACGCTTTC
>JASICF010000185.1 GCA_030044775.1 Candidatus Sulfotelmatobacter sp.
GTACCCGAGATTGTTCCGCCATCGGTCACGGTAACCACCCGATAGTCCGACTGGGCGGTCGCCATGATGCCAATACATAGAAAAGAAAGCAGTAAACAAGCACGAAGTATCAGAGCCCGCATACAAATTCCCCCTGACGCCCACGTCCCACGCTGCTCCGCTATCGTGAAACGCGGGTTAAATTTTTGAATCGCCCTACGCAAACAACGCCTTGGACCTCTCGGGCCAGTACTGACAGGGTCCCCGTTGCGAAGCGGGGCAGCACTCGTGATTGCGGTCTTTCTGGATTCCAGCAGGGAGGACCGTCGCCGGCTCATGTGATTGGAATCACAAATTAGACTGCGCTAATCAGCAGTCACAGTCGAGATTACCGAAGTGGGGTATCGCGCAGAGAGGGCAGTTACTGGCCCTACCATTGGACCTGTAATTGCGTAAAATAGGGGTCGGCAAGCCTGGCCGTGGAGCTATACAATCATGCTCCCGTGCCAGCAACTGTTCGATCGTTCGCGAAAATCAATCTCGGATTGCGTATTGGTGGCCGCCGCGAAGATGGGTTTCACGACCTGCTCACCGTTTATCAGACAATCGGCCTGCACGACCTCATCCGTATCGGCGCAAGCCGCGGCACGGGAATCGAAATCCGGTGTAAAGATGAAAGAGTCCCCCTCGACGAATCGAACACCTGCTACCGCATCGTCGACAAGGCGATGTCCACCCTCAATGCCAAAGGACGGATCGTCATCGAAATCGTCAAGCGGCTGCCGGTCCAGGGCGGCCTCGGTGGCGCTTCCTCCAATGCGGTTGCAGCAATACTTGGCCTGGAACGTGTTCTCAGGAAGCGACTGAGCGCTTCTCAGCGACTGAAGATTTCAGCCGAGGTAGGATCCGACTTGCCACTCTTTCTCATCGCCGGGACGGTATTGGGAGTGGGGCGGGGCGAACAGGTTTTTCCGCTCGAGGATTTGCCGGCAACGTCCTGTGTCATCGTTACGCCTGAGGTTGGAGTTTCGACTCCGAAAGCTTTTGCGGAATGGGATCGCAGGATTGCGGGCAGGGGCGTCGCCGCAAACGCCGCCGGAAAATTGACCGCACCCCGCCCATCCGATAGAATGGTTGAGCTTGGCTGCGAGCTTTCTGCGCGGTTAAGCGAGCGTTACTCCGGTGCTCCTCGTGAGGTGCGAAGGGTGAGGGGCCGGCTTGAGAATCCGCTTCTCGAGTTCGTCCGGGCCGGGATCCAGAACGACTTCGAACAAGTCGTCTTTCCTGAGTATCCCGAACTGAGTGAAGGCAAGAAGGCGCTGGAACGCGCTGGCGCAAGTTATGCGTCTTTGTCGGGTTCCGGGTCCACGTTGTACGGACTATTCAGCTCGATGAAGCTGGCGCGCCTAGCGGCGGAGAAGCTGCGGAAGCAGGGTTGGGCGGCGCAGGCGACGGGCACCGTGACGCGTCGGCGGTATTGGGAGGCGATTTTCCGGTGACGGCATCGGGAGTGAAATTTTTGATTGTTGATTGCTGATTTTTGATTGAAAATCTATTTGCCCCCAAACTGGGGTTTCAATCAACAGTCAAAAATCAGCAATCAGAAAGGATTCACTGGGCCGTCGACCAACACTGGGCCGTCGACTAATGGTAGGTCAAGTGCCTTTGGAGCACTTTGTCTAGGTTCGAATCCTAGCGGCCCAGCCAATTCGAGCTGCGAGTCACGAGCTTCGAGCAGGCTTTGTGAAGCTCACGGCTCGAAGCTCATAGCTCACGAGCAAACTATGGCTACTTTACTCACGCCTACGGAAAAGACGGAGAAGATCGAAAAGAAATCCGAACTTGCCCCAGAGGAGAAACCGGAGCGCAAACCGCGCGCCGCCCGGGTCGATGACAAGTTCAAGATCTTCAGCGGCACCGCCAACGAAGCGTTGGCGGACGAGGTGTGCAATTTTCTCGGGATGCCGCGCGGCCTGGCGCAGGTCACCCGCTTTGCCGATGGCGAAGCTTATGTGCAGATCCAGGAGAATGTTCGCGGTGCGGACGTTTTTGTGGTGCAGCCGACTTGCCGCTCTGTACACGGTGGCAAAGCCGCCGGCGTCGATGAGAATCTGATCGAATTGCTGCTGATAATCGATGCGCTCAAACGCGCGTCTGCGCGGCGCATCACAGCAGTAATCCCGTACTTCGGGTATGCCCGGCAGGACCGCAAAGATAAGCCGCGCAGCCCGATCTCCTCCAAGCTGATGGCTGATCTGCTGACTACCGCGGGAATTCACCGAGCCCTGATCGTGGATTTGCATACGCCCCAGTTGCAGGGATTCTTTAACATTCCGGTCGATCACCTCTTTGCCTCGCCGGTGCTGGTGGATCACTTCAAGAAGTTGAATCTGCCGAATCTGACTGTAGTTTCGCCGGATGCCGGCGGCGTGGAGCGCGCCCGTTTCTTTGCGAAGAAGGTCGATGCCGCGCTGGCGATCGTCGATAAACGGCGCGTGGAAATGAATGTGGCCGAAGTCATGCACGTGATCGGCGATGTCAACGGCCGCACATGCTTGATCATCGACGACCTCATCGACACGGCGGGAACACTGGTGAAAACCGCCAACGCGTTGATGGAAAACGGAGCGACGGCTGTTTATGCCTGCGCGTCTCATGCCGTCCTCTCGCATCCGGCGGTCGAAAACATCGCCAAATCGGTGATCCGCGAAGTCGTGGTCACCAACACCATCCCGCTCACCGATGAGGCGAAAGCCGAGCCGAAAATTCGCGTGCTTTCGATTGCGGGATTGATTGGCCGGGCCATCCAGGCCAATCACGAAGAGACTTCAGTAAGCAGATTGTTCATCTAGGCAGGAACAGGAATTTATGGCGACAACTATCGAGCAAAATGTTTTGGAAGCGCGGCCCCGCGAGGCAGGAACCAAGAATCACGCGCGTCGCGTGCGACGCGAAGGCAAGATTCCCGGCGTGGTCTACGGGGCCGGCAAAGACGCTACGCCGGTCAGCGTCGATCCCCGGCATGTTCTGCGGATTCTCCGCTCCGACAGCGGACATAACACCATTTTCGATCTGGCTCTCGACGGCGAGCGCACCAAAGCCATGATCGTCGATTGGCAATATGAGCCCATCAAAGGGAGCTTGTTGCACATCGATCTCAAGCGCATCGCCATGGACAAAGCTTTGCGCGTAAACGTACCCGTCGTGCTGCAAGGCGTGCCGGTGGGCGTAAAAACCGAAGGCGGCATTCTCGAGCAGATGCTGCGCGAAGTTGAAATCGAGTGTTTGCCGGCCGATATTCCCAGTCACATCGATGCCGATGTCAGCGAGCTTACGTTCGGCAAGGTCTTGCGCGTTTCCGATTTGCCGCATAACCCGAAGCTGAAATTCCTCTCCGATGCCAATCAGCCCGTGGCTCACGTCACCTCGGTGAAGGAAGAAGTTGTGGCCACACCCGAAGCTGCGGCAGCAGAAGCGGCTGCGGCGCCGGCCGAACCCGAGGTCATCAAGAAGGGCAAGGCGGAAACTGAGGAAGAAGGCGAAGCGGCCGAGGCCGAGAAACCGGCTGAAAAGAAGGCCGAGAAAAAAGAGAAGAAGTAGATGCTCGTGTGGGGACAGCCGCCCTCGGCTGTCCGGCCGGGCGCAGCCCGGCTCGTTCCGGGGGAAAGCAAGGCGTGAAACTGATCGTCGGTCTCGGCAATCCTGGCATCGAGTATCAGTTCACGCCGCA